>CAZBOK010000028.1:0-20589 GCA_964493525.1 uncultured Phycisphaeraceae bacterium
CACGTCGAGGTCGTCG
Organism: uncultured Phycisphaeraceae bacterium; assembly: GCA_964493525.1. Lineage (GTDB taxonomy): Bacteria > Planctomycetota > B15-G4 > B15-G4 > JADJEK01 > CAZBOK01. The sequence continues at coordinate 17 of CAZBOK010000028.1, forward strand.
TGCGGCTCGCGGTGCACGTCGCGCGCAAGCTGCAGCACGTGCACGAGCGCGGCATCGTGCATCGCGACGTGAAGCCCTCGAACGTCGCGATCACCACCGACGGGCGCGCGTTGCTCCTCGACTTCGGCCTGCGCGCCACGTGGTACGACGCCGAGCAGTTCACCGCGAGCGGCGTGCTGCTCGGTACGCCCGCGTACATGTCGCCGGAGCAGCTCCGCGATCCGCGCACGGCGAACGCGGGCTCCGACGTGTGGTCGCTCGGCGTCACGCTGTGGCAGCTCCTCGCGCTCGACACGCCGTTCCGCGGCGACGGGGCGCACGGAATGAAGGACGCGATCCTCGCGGGCCGGCGCGCGTCGCTGCGCGCGCGCAACCGCGCCGTCTCGGTCGACCTCGAGACGGTGCTGCAGAAAGCGCTCGAGCCCGAGCCGCGCCACCGCTACGCGAGCGCCGCGGAGTTCGCGGACGACCTGGAAGCGGCGCTGGACGGCCGGCCGATCCGCGCGCGGCCGGTCACGCCGATCGGCGCCGCGATCCGTTGGATGCGCCGGCATCGCGCGCGCTCGGCCGCGATCGCCGCGTTCGTGCTGCTCGTGCTCGGCGCGCCGACCGCGCTGTGGATCCAGCAGTCGCGACACGCAAAGCGCCTGCAGACGACGCTCGACCAGCGCGACGCCGCGCTCGACGCGGAAGGCGCGGCGCGCGCCGCCGCGGTGCGACGGCTGCGCAGCGTCGAGCGCACGCTCGACTTCCTCGAGGACGTGTTCAGCAGCGCGGTGAAGGCGCCGTCCCAGGGCGTCGCCGCCGAGCTCGGGGACATCGTGGTCAAAGCCGCGGCGTCCGCGACGCGCGCCTTCACGGAGGAGCCCGGAATCCGCGGGCGCGTGCTCCTGTCGACCGGCCGCGTACTCGATCGCCTCGGCCGCGACCAGGAGTCGCGGCACGCGATGGAGGACGCGGTGCGCGCGTTCGACGAAGCGGGCCCGATCGAGCGCGTGTCGCTCGCCGCCGCGGAGACGAGCCTCGCCCTCGCGATCTCGCGCGTCGACTCCGCCGCGAACGCGCGGCCCCACGCGGAGCGCGCGCTCGCCCTCCTGCGCGCGGAAGCGCAACCCGACCAGAGCAACCTCGCCGCGGCGCTCGCGGCGTTGGCGATGATCGAAGCGAACGCCGGCGATCCCGCGAGCGCGGAGTCGCGCCTGCGCGAAGCGATCGAGATCGACGCGAAGGTCCACGGGACGGAGAGCGCCGACGTCGCGATCCATCGTGCGAACCTCGGGACGCTCCTGATGCGCACCGGCCGGAAGGACGAGGCCGCCGCCGAGCTGCGCGCCGCGCTCGCGCCGTTGCGCGCGTCGCCGGAGTACCGGGTCGACTTCGTCGCGGCGTTGAACGCGCTCGCGCTGCTGGACAAGTCGGCGAATCGTCTCGAGGACGCGCGCGCCGCGTTCGAGGAAGCGCTCGCGCTCCTCACAGCGCCCGGCCAGGACGCCGGCCTCGACGCCGCGGTCCTCTCGCTCAACCTCGCGGGCGTGCTCGAGCGGCTCGGCCGCGCGGACGAAGCGATCGACCGCGCGCGCGCCGCATGCACGACGCTTGATCGGCTCCTCGAGCCCGGCGCGCCGAACCGCGCGAACGCCCACGTGAACCTGGCGGGAATGCTCGGCCGCGCCAGGCGCTTCGACGATGCCGCGGCGGAGCTGGCGATCGCCGAGTCGCTCGTGCGCGCGATGCAACCGGCGCCGGCGGATCTCCTCGAATCGGTCCTGGCGCGCCAGCGCGAGCTGGCGGCGATGCGCGCGCGATGACGATCGTCCGATCGCACCGCGAGCTGCGCCTAAGATGCGCCGGCCACCGGAGCCCCGCATGACCGCCGACGACTTCCGCAAACTCGCGCTCGCGCTGCCGGAGACCGTGGAGTCGGCGCACATGGGACATCCCGACTTCCGCGTCGGCGGGAAGATCTTCGCTTCGCTCGGTCCGAACGAAGCGTGGGGCATGGCGAAGCTGAAGCCGGATCAGCAGGCCGCGCTGCTGAAGTCGGACGGCGACGCGTTCGAGCCCGCGGCCGGCGCCTGGGGCCGCGGCGGCGCGACGATCGTGAAGCTGACGCGCGCGAAGAAGGCGGTCGTGCGCCAGGCGCTGCTCGAAGCGTGGCGCAACACGGCGCCGAAGGCGCTCGCCCCGCGCCTCGATCCGCAGTGAGATCGACGACCGCATCCACACGACTGCATCCAGAGGATGACGACGATGACCGCCGATCGCCCGACGCCTTCGAACATCTACCCGACGCTCAGCTATGACGACGCGCCCGCCGCGATCGAATTTCTCTGCCGCGCGTTCGGGTTCGAGAAGCGCCTGGTCATCCCCGGCCCGAACGGCACCGTGATGCACTCCGAGTTGTCGATCGGCCCCGGCGTCGTGATGGTGAGCACCTCGCGTCCGGAGGCGGGCCGCGTGTCGCCGCGCTCGCTGAAGGGAACGCACCAAGGGCTCTGCGTGCAGGTCGACGATCCCGACGCGCACTACGCCCGCGCGATGAAGGCCGGAGCGAAGCTCGTGCATCCCCTGAAGGACGAGGACTACGGCTCGCGCGGATACATGGTCGCCGACCCGGAAGGCCACGTGTGGTACTTCGCGACGTACCGCCCCGGCGCGCACTGGCAGCGATGACGCGCGGCGAATCGCCGATTCTCACCTCGATGACCGTTCGCGATTCGGTTCGAGTGCCGAGGCCGAGCGAGAGCCGTGCAGGCGAGGAGGGCCGACGAGATGACTCAACGGAGCGAGTCGTTGAGGAGGTCCGACGAAGCATGCGCGTCTCGCAGCCGGTCGTAGGCCGAGCCGAATCGCGAACGGTCATCTACACTCCCGGCTTCGAAACCGCCCCGCTTCCGGAGTCGCCCCGATGGAGATCGCGCACAACACCGTCGTCTCGTTCGACTACACGCTCAAGGACTCGAGCGGGAACGTGATCGACTCGTCGAAGGGATCCGACCCGCTGACCTACATCCACGGCAGCGGCGCGCTGATCCCGGGGCTCGCGAGAGCGCTGGAAGGGAAGACGTCCGGCGCGTCGTTCTCCGTGACGGTCCCCGCCGACGAAGCCTACGGCGAGCGCGACGACGACCTGATCGAGGTCGTGCCGCGCGATCGCTTCGACGCGAACCTCGACCTCGCGGTCGGCATGCAGTTCGAGGCGCGCGACGAGAACGAGCGGCGCATCGTGACGATCGTCGAGATCGAAGGAGACCAGGTCACGCTCGACGCGAACCATCCGCTCGCGGGCGCGGAGCTGCACTTCGACGTCACGGTGAAGTCGGTCCGCGCCGCCACTCCCGAGGAGCTCACGCACGGACATGTCCACGGACCGGGCGGCCACCACCACTGATCGACTGATCGACGTCAGCCACGAGATCGAGCACGGGATGGTCACCTACAAGGGCCTCCCCGCGCCGATCATCTGCGACTTCCTCTCGCGCGAAGCATCGCGCGCGCGATACGCGCCCGGCACCGAGTTCCACATCGGGCGGATCGACATGGTCGCGAACACCGGCACCTACGTCGATGCGCCGTTCCACCGCTACGCCGGGGGCAAAGACCTCGCGGAGCTGCCGCTCGATTCGCTCGCCGACCTCGACCTGCTCGTCGCGCGCGTCGCGCCGAACGCGCCTCGCGCGATCGACCGGCTCCCGTTCACCGACGCGGAGATCCGCGGGCGCGCGGTGCTGGTGCACACCGGTTGGGATCGCCACTGGCGCACCGACGCGTACTCCGAGCGACACCCGCACCTGACCGGCGCGCTCGCGCAGCGGCTCGTTTCCGCCGGCGCGCGTCTCGTCGGCATCGACTCCTTCAACATCGATTCGGTCGACACCGGCGAGCGGCCGGTGCACTCGATCCTGCTCGGACACGACGTGCCGATCGTCGAGCATCTGTGCGGGCTCGATCGACTTCCCGACCGCGGCGCGCGGTTCTTCGCCGTGCCGGCCAAGGTGCGCGCGTTCGGGACGTTTCCCGTCCGCGCGTTCGCGACGATCGGATGAAGCTGCTCGCGATCACGCGCGCCGTCGGGCCCGCGCTCGCGCGCTGCGAGTTGACGTTCCTCGCGCGCGAGCCGATCGACGTCGATCGCGCGCGCCTGCAGCACGCGGCCTACCACGACGCGCTGCGGCGCGCGGGCGCCGAGGTCGAGACGCTGCCGGCCGAGCCGGATCTCCCCGATTCCGTGTTCGTGGAGGACACCGCCGTCGTGCTCGACGCGGTCGCGATCATCACGCGCCCCGGCGCGGAGTCGCGACGCGGCGAGGTCGCGAGCATCGCCCGCGCGCTCGCGCGATACCGGACGCTGGCGCGCATCGATCCGCCGGCGACGCTCGACGGCGGCGACGTGCTGCGCGTCGGCCGCGAGATCTTCGTCGGCCGATCGTCGCGGACCAACGCCGCGGGAATCGCGCAGCTCGCGGCGCTCGCGGGACGCCACGGCTGCCGCGTCACTCCGGTCGACGTGCGCGGATGCCTGCACCTGAAGAGCGCCGTCACCGCGATCGACGACGAGACGATCGTGATCAACCGCACTCTGCTCGACGCGGCGCCGTTCCGGCGCTTTCGCGCGCTCGACGTCGACCCGGCGGAGGACGCGGCCGCGAACGTGCTCGCGTTGGGCGGGATCGTCCACGTGTCGGCGCGCTTCCCGCGCACGCGCGCCGCGATCGACGCCGCGGGGTTCGAGACGCTCGCGCTCGACCTGTCGGAGCTCGAGAAGGCCGAAGGCGCGCTGACCTGCGGCAGCCTCGTGTTCCGCGCCTGAGCGCGCGTTCGAAGGGAGACGGAGTGGACCGGCGCACGGCTCTCGCGTTCGTGGAGCGCCACGGAGTCGTCCTGCTGACGGCACGCGGTCCGGCGCCGAACCTCGCCGAGGCGATCGCCGGCGCGCCGGTCCGCGGGAGCTGGTGGTCGCACCGCGACGGCCGCGCGATGTTCTCGATCTTCGCGAGCGTGCGCGGCTCGGACCGCGTGCTCACCTGCCGATTGATCGACGGCAAGCTCACGCTCGTGCATCGACGGTTGTGGCCCGCGCTCGTCCGCCTCGCGCGCGTGCTGCCGCGCGCGCGACTCGCGGCGATCCGCGAGGTGCACACGAAGTCCGGCGCGCACGAGACAATGACCACGCCGTTCCCGAAGTGGGTTCCGCCGGCGATCGTCGCGCGCGCGGCGAAGTTGAGCAAGGACGCCGCGCGCGCGCTGCTCGGCGCCGAGCTCCTGCGCGCGATCGGCCGCCGCACGCGCGGCTCCTGACGCGGCCGCGTTCGACTTCGCTTCGCGCCGCGGATCGGCCGATGAACGATCCACGGATCGGAGGTCCGCACCCGATGTCTCGTACCGCGCAGCGCCGGCAGTTCGCCGAGTTCATCGACAACGTGCCCGGGCCGTTCCCCTGGTACCTGCAACGCGACGCGCGCCGGCTGGTGGGCGCGAACGGCGCGTTCGAGTGGAAGCCGCTCGGCAGCGAGCCGCCGTTCACCGGGATGATCGGCCTGCACCGGAAGGACGGCGCGCTGGTCGGCGTCGCGGCGATGTACTCGTGCATTCGCGCGCTCGGCGGCACGCGCTTCCTCGCGTGGTCGCCGGTCGATGCATCCGGGCCGGGCGCGGCGGATCGCTCGATGCGATTCGTCATCGTCGACGCCGAGCGCCTGAAACCGACGGCGAACGCCGACGTCCATTCGCTGTGCAAGCGGCTCGAGGTCGGTCGCGTCCCGTTCTGGTTCGACGGCGGCGAGGAAGCATCGGTCACGCTCCCGACCTCGCTCGCGGACGGTACGCATCCGATCGAGCTCCCGCCGGCGTTCGCGCCGATCGACGAGATCCTCGCGCTGGTCCGTTCGACCGCGCCCGCGGCGCTCGCGGATGCGAAGGAATCGCGCGTGCATCTGCGCGTGTGGAGCATCCGCCCGTCCGGCAGCGGCGCGGCGACGGTGGACGTGATCCCGCAGGACTGGTTCAACGAGGGCGACTTCGATTTCGACTACGAGTGGGTCACGCGGATCGCGCGCGATCCCGAGACCGGCCGCCTGACGGGCGACGGCATCCGCCTCGGTGCGTTCGCGCTCGACGCGAGCGGGAGGAAAGTGACGCGCTGGCTCGCCGTCTGATCGCCGGTAGAGTCTCGCCCATGCTCACCGCCCATGAAGCGTTCGAGCGCCTGCGCGAGGGCAATGGTCGGTTCGTCTCGAACGTTCGCTCCGTCGCCGCGCTGTCCTCGCATCATCGGCGCGCGGAACTCGCCGCGGGACAAGAGCCGTTCGCCATCGTGCTCGGCTGCTCCGACTCGCGCGTGCCGGCCGAGATCGTGTTCGATCAAGGGCTCGGCGATCTGTTCGTGATCCGCGTCGCGGGCAACATCGTCGCACCGTCGCAGGTCGGCAGCGTCGAGTTCGCGGCGGCGCGGTTCGGCACGCGGCTCGTCGTCGTCCTCGGCCACACGCAGTGCGGCGCGATCCTCGCCACGATCGAAGAGCTCCTGCGCCCGTCCGAGAACCACTCGCGCAACCTGCGCTCGATCGTGGATCGCGTGCGTCCGAGCGTCGCCGGGCTGATGAAGACGGAGCTCGCGCACGATCACGACGGGCTCGTCCGCGAAGCGATCCGCGCCAACGTGCGCGCGTCGGTCAATCACCTGCGCCACGGCTCGGAGCTGCTCGAATCGCTGATCGCGCGCGACGGGCTGCTCGTCGTCGGCGCCGAGTATTCGCTCGAAACGGGAGCGGTCGAGTTCTTCGATTCGGTGCCGTGATGGGCCGGGGTCGGCTCGAGGCGTTCAGCGACGGCGTGATCGCGATCCTGATCACGATCATGGTGCTCGAGCTGCGCGCGCCCCACGGCCACGACCTCGCCGCGCTCACGCCGCTCCTGCCGACGCTGTCGAGCTACGGGCTCTCGTTCGTGTTCCTCGGCATCTACTGGAACAACCATCACCATCTGATGCACGCCGTGAAGGTCGTCGACGGCAGCGTGCTCTGGGCGAACCTGCATCTCCTGTTCTGGTTGTCGCTCGTGCCGTTCGGCACCGCGTGGATGGATGAAGCGGGCTTCGCCGCGACGCCGGTCGCGATGTACGGCGCGATCCTCCTGCTCTCGGGCGTCGCGTACTTCGTGCTGACGCGGATGCTGCTCGCGTCGAACGGCGCGGACTCGGTGCTCGCCGCCGCGATCGGACGCGACCGCAAGGGCAAGGTCTCGATCGTGATCTACGCGGCGGCGATCGCGCTCGCGTTCGTGCACGTCGGGATCGCGCTCGCGCTCTACGTCGTGGTCGCGGTCATCTGGTTCGTTCCGGATCGGCGCATCGAACGGACGCTGGGATGACGAAGGAGCCGGGGGAGCGGCTCGTCGTCATCGACGCGGCGCGCGGCTTCGCGCTCGCCGGCGTGTTCTTCGCGAACCTCTTCATCTTCTCCGGCCTCACTTACATGGAGGACGCGGAGCGCGAGCGCATCGCGACCCATGCGATCGACTCGATCGTGGGGTTCTTCGAGCTCGTGTTCGTCGAGAACAAGTTCATGGGCCTGTTCGCGACGCTGTTCGGCGTCAGCTTCTGGCTGTTCCTCGACCGCGCGAACGCGCGCGGCGGCGGCGGCACGCGGGCCTTCTATCGCCGCATCGGCTGGCTGTTCGTGATCGGCTCGATCCACGGCTGGCTGCTCTGGTGCTTCGACATCCTGCGCTTCTACGCGATGTTCGGCGCGCTCCTGCCGCTCGCGATCCGCCTGTCGAACCGGAAGCTGCTGTGGATCGCGCTGTCGTTCTGCGTGCTGATCCCGGCGCTGTCGACCGGCCTGAGCAGCGCGTTCGCGGCCGCGCCGCCGCCGGACTCGATGGACGCGGATGCGCTCGCGGCGTTCGCGCACGGTTCGTTCGCGGACTTCCTCCGCATGAACTGGCGGTACGACTGGCATCTCACGCTCGGCCTCGGGCAGATCGACTACCAGGCCGCGGTGCTCGGTCGCATCCTGCTCGGGCTGTGGGCGGCGCGCGCGCTGGTCGCGACCGGGCTCGAGCGCCACCTGCCGCTGTTCCGCCGCCTGCTCGTCATCGGCGCGTGCATCGGGATCGCCGGAAACGTCGCGACCGCGCTCGACGGGATCCCGCACGAGCGCGGGTCGTTCCTGTTGCCGTTCGCGCACGGCTTCGTCGAGCAGCTCGGGTTCCTCGCGCTCACCGTCGCGTACGCGTCGGCGATCGTGTGCATCGCGCACGGGCCGCGCGGCGCGAGGCTCACGCGCCTGCTCGCGCCGATCGGGCGCATGGCGCTCACGTTCTATCTGCTGCAGACCGTCTTCGGGCTGTGGCTGTTCTACGGATTCATGCCGGGCCCTCACCTCATGGGCGGCGTCGGAGCCGCCGCACTCCTCGGGATCTGCATCGTCGGGTTCGCGCTGCAGATCGCGTGTGCGAAAGCGTGGTTGCGGCGCTTCCGGTTCGGGCCCGCCGAGTGGGCGTGGCGCTGCCTGACGTACGGGCGGCTGCAGCCGTTCCGGCACGCGGCCGTGCTCGCATTGCTCGTGGCGTGCGGGCTCGTCGCGCTCACCGCGTGCCGCGGGATCCCCGGCCACGCGGAGCTCGCGCCGAGCGCGTGGCCGGTCGAGGAGCGCGCGGAGTTCTTCCGCGCGAACGGGATTCTCGGCGGACAGAACCAGCTCGCGTCGAGCGACCTCGGCGTCGTCACCGGCACCACCGGCGCGCCCGCGATCCGCGCCGGTCTCGAAGCGCTGCGGCAAGGCGGCAGCGCGATGGACGCCGCGCTCACGACGTCGCTCACGCAGATCGCGCTCGCGATGGGCTGCTGGGTCAGCTACGCGGGGATCCTCACCGTCGTGACGTATGACGCCGAGACCGGGAAGATCGAGAACCTGAACGCGGCGTGGCAGACGGTCGCCGGCGAGACCGACCCCGCGACGATCCCGAGACACAGGACGCCGGGCGGACTCGGCGGAACCGGCAAGCCCGGCGACGCGGCGCCCGTCGTGAGCGGTCGCACCGCGTTCGTGCCCGGGTACATGGCCGGCGTCGAGGCGGCGCACCGCCGCTTCGGCAGGCTGCCGTTCGCAGCGCTGTTCGGCCCCGCGATCGAGATCGCGCACGACGGCTTCGAGCTGCCGGCGTTCCACGCGCGGTTGATCGCATCGCGCGAGAGCGTGTTGTCGCGCCTCGACGAGACGCGGCGGATCTTCACCAAGCCGGACGGCTCGTTCTATCGCGAGGGCGATCTCTTCCGACAGCCCGAGCTCGCGGAGACGCTGCGCCACGTCGCGACCGACGGCGCGGAGTGGATGTACCGCGGCGCGTGGGCGCGGCATCTCGTCGAGCGCGTGCAGCGCGACTTCGGGAAGATGACGCTCGACGATCTCGCGAGCTACGCGCCGGCGTGGACGACACCGGTCACGACCGACTTCGCCGGCTTCACCGTCCACGCGCACGGGCTGCCGGCGCAGGGCGGCGTCAACATCGTCGAGGCGTTGAACGTCGCGACGGCCGCGAACCTCCCCGCACTCGGCTCGCCGGCGACGTCGCCGCTCGCGTTCTTCTGGCAGAGCGAGATCGGCAAGGTCGAATCGCTGAGCTTCCTCGACGACGACGTCGGACGCTTGCTGCTCGGCGGACGGCCCGCGGGGCTCGCCGATCGCCTGACGAAAGAACACGCCGAGCGGCTGTGGACCCTGTTGAAGGGCGGCAAGTTCGCGCTGACCGACGCTCCCGTCGAGGACGCGGGCGGCAAGCACTCGGACGCCGTCGTCGCGATCGATCGGCGCGGGAACGTCGTCGCTCTCGTGCACACGATCAACTGCGCGAGCTGGGGCGAGACCGGCATCTTCGTCGACGGCGTGTCGATCGGCGACGCGGCCGCGGATCAACAGGACCTGATCGCGCGCACCGGACCGGGCAAGCGGCTCCCCGATCCGACCGAGCCGCTGATCGTCACGCAGGACGGGAGACCGGTCGCCGCGTTCGCGTCGATCGGCGCGGGACTGCACCAGAAGACGTTCTCCGTGCTGCTCGACCTGCTCGGCGCCGGCGCATCGATCGCCGATGCGGTGAACGCGCCGTCGCTGCATCTCCCCGAGTTCGGGGCGCAGGGAAAGAGCCGGCCGGTCGTCTTCGAGGGCGATTTCGCGCCGGAACTTCTCGATCGAGTGAAGGAACTCGGACTCGACGTGCACGTTGCGGCGCGCTCCGCCGGCGCGGGTTTCCGAGGCTACGTCGTCGGCGCCACGATCGACCCGCGGACGGGTCGACGCGAAGCGATCGGCACCGACGTGCTGAACGCGCGCGCGCTCGGGGAGTGATCGACGCTCACGCGGCGAAATGCGCCCAGGAGGAAGTGACGATGCCCGCAATCTCGAGCGGCGCCGCGGCGAAGCGGGACTTCGCGCGGTTCCTGTCGGAGTTCGATCGGCCGATCCAGGCGCTCGCGAAGGCGGCGCTCGCGCAACTGCGCAAGGTGACGCCGGGCGCGATGGAGTTCGTCTACGACAACTTCTACGCGCTCGTGATCGGCTTCGGCGCCGACGAGCGCGCGTCCGACGCGGTGCTGTCGCTGGTGATCTTCCCGAAGAAGGTCAGCGTCTGCTTCATCCACGGCGCCAAGCTGCCGGACCCGGACCACGTGCTGTCGGGCTCGGGCAAGCAGACGCGATTCGTGCGGGTCGAGGACGGCAAGACGCTCACGCGGCCGGCGGTGAAGTCGGCGCTCGTGCGCGCGGTCGCCGCGTCGCGCCGCCCGTTCGACAGGAAAGCGAAGCGCAAGATCGAAGTGCGCGCGGCGCTGAAGCGGAAGTTCCCGCGGAGGCCGAAGTGATCCCGATCGACCCGTCACGCCCGCGCCCGAAGGCAGGCTTCCTCCACATCCTCGGCATCAACGCTGCGTTGATGCTCGCGCTGATCGCGAACGTCGTGTGCAAGATCACGACCGTCTACGACTTCAGATAACAGCTCGCGGTCGCAGGCGCGGGCGCGATCGCGTCGCTGCTCTTGCTCGTCCTGATCTGGCGCGGTCTCGGAGCGGTCGCCCGCGCATTCTCCCTCTTCATCGCGCTCCTCGATCTGCTCGTGCTCCTGCAGGTCGCCGGGGGCATCCGGTGAGGAAGCGGACCTCCGCCGGATTCGACTCCGGTCGGCGGTCCGTTTGCCCGATGATCCTCGCGTGGACCTTTCGCCGACCGATCTCTTCCTCTCGATCTTCACCGGCGCGCTCGGCTTCGCGCTCTTCCTGTACGGCAAGAAGCAAAGCCGCTTGCCGCAGTTGATCGGCGGCATCGCGCTCGGCGTCTATCCGCTGTTCGTCACCGGCGCGCTGTGGCTCTCGATCATCGGCATCGCGATCGTCGCGGGAGTCATCGGCGCCGTGCGCGCCGGGTTCTGATCGCGCCCTCGCGCGGCGGTCCGCGTCACGGCAGCTTCTCGCCGAGCGTCTCCACGAAGCGGCCGAGGATCTTGTAGGTCATCCCCCAGATCACGTGTCGATCGTGCCGGATCCCCGGCATGACGACGTTCTCGACGCCCTTCGTCCAGCGGTACTGCGTCTTGTTCGTCGGATCGAGCAGCGTCGCGAGCGGGATCCACACCACCGACGCGACCTCCGCGCTCAGGCGCACGGTCGGTTTGGATTCGACGGCGAACACGAACGGCGAGACGATCAACGGCCACTTGCGGGAGCCGGTGCGTGCGTCGTAGTCGTCGAGGCGCCCGAGCGGTTGCGCGAGCCGCGCGCCGATCTCCTCCTCGACCTCGCGCACGACGGTGACGTCGATCGAGCCGTCGATGTCTTCGCGCCGTCCGCCGGGGAACGCCATCTGCCCCGACCACGGGTCGCGCTCGTCCTGCGCGCGCTCGATGAAGAGGAGATCGAAGCCGCCCGGAGTCGACGCCGACGGATGCAGGATCAACGCGACCGCGGCGTGACTCGCGACGCCGGCCGGCGGATCGAGAAACGTCGGCGCGCGCGTGGTGAACGCGGCGCGCACGGCGGGGAGGTCGGGTTGAAGCGGCATCCGGCGCGACAGATTACCGGTGTTCCAACGGTTCGATCCGCGCGGGTCGCCATCGCTCGACGTCGGCGATCGGGCGGGTTCCGCGAGCGCGCGCCGCGGGATTAGTCTCGCCCGCGTCTTCGGTCGGGCCGGCGCCGCCGCCCACGGCGCGCGGCTGCATCAGAAGGAGCGCGAGATGAAGACGGTTCACGAGATGCTCCAGCACAAAGGCACGCGCGTTCACTCGATCGCACCGGATGCATCGGTGCAGGAAGCGTTGATGAGGATGGCCGAGCACGACGTCGGCGCCCTCGTCGTCATCGACCGCGAGCGGGTGATCGGGTTGTTCTCGGAGCGCGACTACGCGCGGCGCGCGGTGGAGAACGCCGGCATGGCGCGCGCCGAGCCGGTGCGCCGCATGATGTCGCGCGAAGTGCGATGCGTGATGCCGACCGCGACGGTGCAGGACTGCATGCGGATCATGACCGACCAGCGCGTGCGGCACCTGCCGGTGCTCGAGGGCGATCAGGTCGTCGGACTGATCTCGATCGGCGACGTCGTGAAGGAGCTGATCGAGGAGAAGCAGTACCTGATCGAGCAGCTCGAGCACTACATCACCGGCAGCTTCTGAACTCCCGAACGCCGGTCAGCGACGCGCGCCGCCGGTCACTCCCGCGGCCACGTCCTTGCCGAGCTCGAGGAGCCGGCGCTTCTGCTCGTCGGTCATCGCGTCGGGGAGTGCGTGGCGGATCACGGCGTAGAAATCGCCGCGCGTGCCGTCCTCGGCGGCGAGACCGCGGCCGCGGGCGCGGAGTCGTGCACCCGACTTCGCGCCCGGCGGCACCTGCATCGAGAGCACGCCGGCCGGCGACTCGACGTCGACCTTCACTCCCGCGAGCGCTTCCCACGGCGTGACGGGGACGTCGGCCTCGACGTCGGCGCCGTTCACGCGGTACACGCGGTCGGATTGCAGCCGCACCGTCAGGTAGAGGTCGCCCGCTTCGCCGCCGTCCTGCGCGGGACCGCCGAGGCCCTTCAGGCGGAGCGTCTGGCCGTCCTTGATGTCGCGCGGGATCGCGAGCTCGATCGTGCGCGACTGCCGCGTCTGGCCGACGCCGGCGCACGCGGGGCAGACGCGCTCGTCGAGGAAACCGGTGCCGTCGCAGTGCGGACACTCGGTCGTGACCGGCAGCTCGAACGACGACTTCCCGCCGGCAAGCGTCTGCGACAACGACAGCGACAGCTCCGCGCGCACGTCGGCCCCGCCGCGCGTCGGCGCGCGCCGCGTGCGACCGCCCTGCGAGCGGAAGCCCTTGAGCACGTCATCGCCGAAGAGGCTGGTGAAGAAGTCGGAGAACCCGCCGAAGCCGCCGCCGGTCCCCGCGCTCCCGCCGCCGCCGCCGAACCCGCCGAACGCGCGGGCGAACTCTTCCGCCGACATCTGCCGCGTCCCGGGGGGCGGCTGGAAGTCCTGGCCGTGCTGCCAGTCTTTCCCGAAGCGGTCGTACTTCTTGCGCTTCTCCGGATCGGAGAGCACCTCGTACGCTTCGTTGATCTCCTTGAACTTCGTCTCGGCCGCCGCGCGCTTGTCGCCCTGGTTCTTGTCGGGATGCCACTTCATCGCGAGCTTGCGGTAGGCCTTCTTGATCTCCTCCGCGCTCGCCGTGCGGGCGACTCCGAGCACTTCGTAGTAGTCGACGAACTTCATGGCTTGACCAGCACCACCATTTCCGAGCGCGGCGGCTCGAGGATCGACACGTCATCGGGAAGGACGTCGAAGAACTTCTTCTGATCCTTCGCCTTCACGACCGCGAGCCTCACCGTCGGCGACGCGAGCTTCGCGCGAAACTCTCCTTCGTCGCCGACCTCGACGCACGGCAGCCCGCAGTAGAACCGCACCGCCTCGGGGCCGCACTTGTAGAACGGGATCTCGCTCGATTCATGCGTCGCCGCCTGCGCGAGCAATGCCTCGGCGACCGGCCGGTCCGACTTCTCCGGGTCGATCACGGGCAGCACGAGGAGACCGGCGAGCGGCACGAGCGCGAGGATTCCGCCGGCGAGCGCGAGCGCGCCGCGCGGCAGGTCGCTGCGCCAGCGGATCGCCGCGAACGCGCCGATCGCGAGCAGCGCGACGCCCGCGGTGATCGCGGCCGGCAGGAGGCCGGGGAGGTCGAGGTTGCGGCCGCTCGAAGTGAACGGGAGCGCGCACGCGCCGATGCCCGCGAAAGCGAGCAGCGCGGCGATTCCGAGCATCACGCGTCGCAGCCACGTCGCGACGCTCGATGCGTCGACGAGCGCGAGCGCGGCGGTGATCGCGGCGGCCGGGTACATCGGGACCAGATAGTTGCCGCGCTTCCCCTTGAAGCACGAGAACACGACGACCGCGAGGACGACCCACCAGAGCAGCAAGGCGCGGCCGTCGGCATCGACGCGGGCGCGCTTCTTCCACAGGAGCCACAGCCCGACGAGCAGCGCCGGCGTCCACGGCAGGAACTCGACCGGCAGATCCTTGAGGTAGTACCACGGCGGGTTCGCGTGCGCGGTCTGCGACGCGATGCGCTTCGCCCACTGACCGAACAGGAGGTCGTTCCCGTACTCGGGTCCGCCGGCGCGATAAGCGGGGATCGCCCAGGCGAGCGGGATCGCGAACGTGAGCGGGATCGCCGCGAGGAACGCGCCGCGCCGGAAGCGCGCGCCGCTCTTCGTCGCGATCGCGTGGCCCGCGACCGCGAGCACGGGCGTGAGGATCGCCGGCGGGCCCTTGGTGAGAAGCGCGCAGCCGAGCGCGCCGAAGAACAGCGCGCCGTTCGCGAGTTCGCTTCCTTCGCCGCGCCGCTGCCGCAGCCACGCGGTGACCGCGAGCAGCGAGAAGAACGTCGAGGGCAGGTCGATCGCGACGCGCTGCGAGAGCCAGGTGAACTGCGCGGCGGTCGCGAGCACGAGCACCGCGAGCGTCGCGACGCGCTCGTCGGCGAGCTTCTTTGCGAGCGCGGCGGTGAGCGCGAGGATCCCGGCGGAGAACAGGACGAACGGCAGGCGCGCGCCCCACTCGGACGGACCGCCGGTCGCGCGCATGCTGGCGGCCATCGCCCAGAACTGCAGCGCGGGTTTGTCCGGATAGTTCTCGCCGTTCAGGTGCGGCACGATCCAGTCGCCGCTCCGCACCATCTCCGCCGCCACTTCCGCGTGGCGCGTCTCGTCGGGCGCCCAGAGATCACGCCGCAGCGTCGCGGGGAAGAACGCGGCGATGCCGAGCAAGAACGCGACGAGCGGGCGCATGGGGCGGGAATCCTACTGTCGATCCGCTGAGGACCGGGTGATCGTTAACCTGTCCGACTCACCGCGGGCGTCGCCCGCATCCCAGGATGAAGTCGTGCGCCGACCTCGAGACTTGGCAAGCAGCGCCCGCCATCAACCGACATTCCGCGCCTCCGCGCGGAGCCTCGGATTCGACCTCGTAATGCGGCGCCGCGCGACGAGCGGAGGTAGGAACCCATGAGTCGCCCCGTCATCTTCACGCTGCTCGCGGTCGTCGTGCTCGGCGCCGTCATCTGGTTCTTCGGTCAGAGCGGAGGCGAGGATCGCGCGAACGTCGGCGATGGATCGCACGCCACCGGACTTTCCGAGAGCAACGGCCCCGCACCGCTCGACAAGGACTCCGCGGCGCGCGGAACGGCCGACGCGGCCGCGCGCGAATTGGCGAAGAGCGAACCGAAGGAGGCCAGCGCGCCGGGCGGCGCGAAGGTCACGACCGGCATCGCGGGGACCGTGCTCTCGCCCGGCGGCCAGCCGCTCGCGGGCGCGACGGTCGAGGTGTTCTTCCCGATGCAGATCATGATGATGCAGGAACAGCTCGGGAGCACGCTCGGCGTCGGGACGACCGCCGCGGACGGGACGTTCCTCGTGCCGCTGCCGCGCAGCACCGATCGCGCGCTCGTGATGGCCCACGGCCACGGCGGCGGGCGCGTCGAGCGCGATCGCGTCGTGGTGACGAAGGGCTCGATCACGAAGCTCGAACCGTTGACGCTCAAGCCGGCCTCGTCGCTCGCCGGTTTCGTGCACGCGCCCGACGGCGCGCCGATCGCCGGGGCATCGATCCTGATCGGCCACCGGCCGACCGAGCGCATCCTCTCGATCTCGGAGCCGGACGAGTGCGTGGTGACGACGGGCGCGGACGGCCGCTACCTCGCGGAGGATCTGCAGCCGGGCACCAAGGATCTGAAGGTTCGCGCGAAGGGGTTCGCGAACGACGGCCGTGCGGGCATCGAGCTGCTGCCCGAGCAGAAGCAGGACGGCGTCGACTTCGCGCTCACGCCCGAGATGACGATCTCCGGCGTCATCCGTTCGACGAACGGCGAGCCGATCGCGGGCGCCGAGGTCGAGGCCTACCTCCACGATCCGGAGGACGACATCCCCGAGCCGGAGGACGACGAGGAAGAGGAGACGGAGTACGACGAGCCCGGCTCGTCCCTCGAAGTCGCGATCATGTCGTGGGGCACGTGCACGAGCGCGGCCGACGGATCGTTCACGATCACCGGGCTCACCGCCGGCGCGTTCGACCTGAGCGCGCGCCACCCGGACTTCGAGCCGTTCTCATCCGAGGCGACGACCGCCGCGGGAGCGACCGGCGTGAAGATCGCGATGACGCCGTTTGGTTGGGTGTACGGGCGCGTGATCGACGGCAAGTCGGGCGCGCCGATCCCGCGCTTCACCGCGGCGGTGGGGAACGTCTCGTCACCCGACGCCGGCGGCGCCGTCCGCGACGGATTCCCGTTCGACAGTCCCGACGGGACGTTCGCGATCCAGCGCGTGAGCCAGGGGTCGTGCGTCGTGCACGTCATCGCCGACGGCTACGCGCCGGCGGACGTCGGCCCGGTGCCGGTGCCGAACACGCGCGAGCGCCCGATCGAGGTGCCCTTGTTCCGCGGCGCGGTCGTGCGGGGCGTCGTGAAGTCCGAGCGCACCGGCGTCCCGATCGCGGGGGTCCGCATGCGGCTCGATCGGCGGGCGGCGAAGGTGCGCGTGGCGATCATGGATCGTGCGCTCGACCCCGAGCTGCGCACCGTCACCGATTCCGAAGGGCGGTTCCGATTCGAGAACGTCGCCGACGGCGGATACTCGATCGGCCCGGCCGACTGGAAGCTCGTCGGTCGCGACGCCCGATCGATCGAGATCACCGGGCAGGACACGATCGACCTCGAACCGATCCTGGTGTCGACGTCCGGCTCGATCACGGGCAACGCGCGCGACTCGCTCAGGAAGACCCGCGGCCTCGCGAACGTGTTCGTCGTCGCCGAATGCGGCAAGCTCAAGAAGCAGGCGCTGACCGACGCGAACGGCCGCTATCGGATCGCGCCGCTCCCGTTCGGCGAATACACCGTGCGCATCATCCGATTCGACCAGCCGGAGGACGGCTCCGAGCCGCCGCCCGCGCCACAGAAGACGGTCACGGTGTTCGAAGGACAGGAAGCGATCGTCGACCTGGAGTGATCGGACCGCTCGAAGAGCAGACCTCGGCGCACCGAGTCGTCGCGTCGTCCACCCGACTTGAACGCTCGAACGCCGAGGTCTGCGCAGTCTCGAACCGGTGCCGTTCCCCGCGAGTGACCGGCGTCACGGGCGTGGTCTCACTCGACACGATCGGATCGATCGGGGAATGGCGCGGCGCGCGAACCGCAATCGTTGTGCCCGCGGCGAAGAGGCGAGCGGCGCGGCGCGACTACTGGCTCGCGGCGACCTTCTTCTTGTGCAGCTCGGCGCCGGCGCCCGTCGCGGGCACCGTGTCCTTCTCGAGCGGCGTCCCCTTGAAGACGTTGAACGCGTCGGCCTCGCCGCCGATGAACGACGGGCTGTAGTTCTTCTTCGCCTTCACGTTGTTCTCGGCCCACTGCTTCGGGCAGGTCTCGAGCAGGCAGAACGACTTCACGTCCTTGAAGCGGTTGTACATCCGCTTCCAGATCGGCTTCAGCGGCTCGGTGAGGAAGTTCCCGAACGAGCCGTGGATGCGGTCGCAGGTCATCACGTCGCCGTCGTTGGTGACGTAGATCTTCGTGGTCCCCGCGGGGCACCTGTCCTTGCCCGACCAGAAGAGGTTGTCCTCGCGCACGTACGGCAGGTAGCGGTGCTTCCAGTAGATCTCGGAGTCGAGGCCCTTGTTCTTGTATCGCATCGGATAGTTGAACAGGACCGAGAAGTTCTCCCGGGGCGCCATCTCGAGCGCCTTCAGGACGTTCGCCCGCTCCGCTTCGATGTTGACGACCGACAGCGTGACGCCGAGCCCCTGCGACACCGCGTAGCGCGCGAGGTCGAGCTTGAAGTGCTTGTGGTAGTTGTCGCCGTAAGACATCTGGATCGTCGAGACCCCGACTTCCTTCAGGCGACGGATCTTCTCTTCGGTGAGCAGGGTCGAGTTCGTGACGACCGACACGACCACGTCACGCGGCAGCGCGTCGAGCAGATCGAAGATGTCTCGCCGCGTCAGCGGCTCGCCGCCCGTCACGTTCACGTGGATGAGGCCGAGCTTCTTGCCCTGCTCCATCAGGTCGCGCACCGAGTCGATGGAGATCACGGGCGGCTTCTTCTGCGCGTACATCAGATCTTCGGCGTAGCAGAACTCGCACTTCAGGTTGCAGATCCAGGTGACCGCGAGCTCGATGCTGCGGAGGGTCGGCAGCCCGGCGCGCATCTTGGCTTCCGACGCCAACACGCGCGCCATCTGGCGCGGGTTCTTGACGCCGAGCTGGAGTTGCTTCAGTCCCTTGCGGATCAACATAGGTGAGTTCGCCGGATGCTGCGCCGATGCGGTGGACCGCCCGACGGGGTGCGGGCGGCCCGGAATGATAGCCCGGATTCGAGAACGTGCCGGGCCGGAGTCACGAAGGGCGGCATCCGTTCGACATCGGACGGACGGCCGTCACTTCTTCTCCTTGCTCTTGTCCTTTTCGGGCTTCGCGGGCGCTTTGGTGTAGGACGATTCGAGCATCTTGAACTCCTTGCCGTCGGCGCCGGTCAAGTAGCTCTCGAAGCGGTATTCGTTGGCGCTCGGCACGATGTAGACGTCGCGCTGCTTCACCATCTGGCCGCTCAGCGGGTCCTTGCACTCGCGGACCAGCGTGATCGTGCGGGTCGCGGAGTCGAGCGTTCCCCAGGAGATCGGGTTGATCTGGGTCGACCAGGTGTCGCACCAGATCGCGGAGAACTTCTGCTCGGCGTTGTCGAAGCCGAACATCCCGAAGCCCTCGAACTTGTCCTGGCCGATCTTCGCCTTGAGCTTCGTGCGCAGGAAGCGGCCGCCGAGCATCATGTCGTTCTCGGCTTTCGCGGTGAACTCCTGCACCGGCGCGTCGGCCGTCATCTGCATCTTGAACTTGCCGACCCAGTCGCCCTCCATCTGCGCGAGGAACTGATGGTTCGGGCCGACGGCCGCGAGCTTCTCGAGCGCGGCGGTCTGATCCGGCGTCATCCCGGCGGCGGACTGCGCCTTCGCGGCCGCATCGTCGGCGGACGCCTGCGGCGCGGCGGCCGCGGCCGGCGCCGGCGGATCCTGCTGCGTCGGCGGGCTCGCCGGGTTCACGACGAATGCACCGCCGAGGAGCAGCGTGAGCGTGACGTGGAGCGCGTCGATGCGCATGGAGGATCTCCCGATCGTGGAGCTTCGGATCGAAAAGGGCGGACAGTCTACATGGCCGCGGCGCTGGCGCGGAGTTGACCGCAGGCCGCGAACTCCTCGGCGCCCATCGTCTTGCGGACCGTCGCGAACGCGCCGCCCGCACGCACCCACTCGACGAACTGCCGCGCGTGCTCGTGCGTGACGCGCTCAAACGGGGCGCCCGCCACCGGGTTGTACGGGATCACGTTCAGGTACGTGTCGCGGCCCTTGAGCAACGCGCCGGTGCGGCGCGCGTGATCCTCGGAGTCGTTCACGCCGGCGAGCAGCGTGTACTCGGCGATCGCCTTGCGCTTGGTGAGCTGCGTGTACCAGAGCACGTCATCGAGCAGGTCGATCACCCGCGCGTGCTTCATCGACGGGATCAACCGCGCGCGGAGCTCGTCGTCCGGCGCGTGCAGCGAGAGCGCGAGCGTGACCTTGCGTCCCCACGCGCCGAGGCGGCGGATCGCGCCGCTCGCGCCGACCGTCGAGACGATCATGTGGCGCGGGCCGATCGCGCCTTCCTCGCGGAGGATCTCGAGCGCGGCGAACAGGCGCTCGGAGTTCAGCATCGGCTCGCCGATGCCCATCACGACCAGGCGATCGACGCCCGGGTTCGCGCGGCGCGCGTGCACGATCTGTTCGACGATCTCGTGCGTCTCGAGGTTGCGGACCAGCCCGCCGATGCCGCTCGCGCAGAAGCGGCAGCCGACCGGGCAGCCGACCTGGCTCGACACGCAGACCGAGACGCCGCGCGGCGACGGGAGGACGACGGTCTCGATCGCGTTGCCGTCGGCGAGGCGGATCAACAGCTTGGTCGCGCCGTCGTTCGCGGTCGTCTTCGCCGATTCGACCCGCGATTCGACGAGCGGCCCGGCGGCGACGAGGCGCGAATG
>CAZBOK010000029.1:0-20450 GCA_964493525.1 uncultured Phycisphaeraceae bacterium
GCCCGGCTCGCGGGGGTGCGCAGAGTGACGAGCGACGATGGCGCGAGGACCGCGAGCGCGCCGGTCGATCCGCGCACGGCGCCGCCGCGGCGCGCGACGCCGGCGGTGGCGTGGTCGCCGCGACACCTCGCGCTGATCCTGAAGAGCGACGTCGGCAGGCCGTCGGCGCACGTGGCGCAGGCCTTGAACACCGCGGTCGCTCTGCTCGCGCGCGGCACGCGCGTGACCGTCGTCGGCCCGCTCACCGGCGGCTCGTTCGAGGACGCGCTGCGCCGCTGCCAGCTCGGCGCCGGACTCGAAGCATCGTCGCTGGACCGGATCCGCCACGTGCCGATCGGCGAGGTGAAACGTTCGGCGAAGTACGCCGCCGAGCTGCGCGCCGTGCTCGATCGGCTGCGCGCGGACGGGGTCGACGTCCTCTACTTCCGCCAGGTGCGCATCGCGTCGATGCTGCTGCCGCACGCGCGCGCGATCGGGATGCGCGTGTTGATGGAAGCGCACCAGCCGTACACGACGTGGGCGATCGCGGAGCGCGGACGCACGTGGGGCGACGACGCCGGCGTGAAACGGTACGCGATCGCGATGGCGCGCGTCGATCGCGCGTTCGAACGGCGCTGCTACCGCGAAGTCGACGGCGTGGTGTGCACGACGCGCGCGATGCGCCGCCACGTGCGGCGCGTCTCCGACGTGCCGACGCTCCTGCTGCGGAACGGCGCGCCCGAGCCGGACGCGACGGACGACGCGCGCGAGCGTCCGGCCGCGGTCGACGTGGTCTACGTCGGGAAGACGTCGCTCGAGAAAGGCACCGACGTCATCGTCGACGCGGTCGCGCGGATCCCCGGGGCGACGCTGCTCGTCGCGGGCGGGCCGACGGAGGACGACCTCGCGCCGTTCCGTGCGCAGGCCGAGCGGCTCCGCATCGCGGACCGCGTGCGGTTCGCGACGTGGATCCCGCAGGACGAGCTGTTCCCGCTGATCCGCTCCGCGCGCGTCGCCGTGCATCCGCTGCCGGGGCGAGGCTCGAAGGAGTGGCGCATCTACACGTGTCCGCTGAAGATCCTCGAGTACATGGCGCTCGGCACGCCGGTCGTCGCGACCGACCTCCCCGCCGTGCGCGAGATCGTGCGACCGGAGTGCACCGGGGTGCTCGTGCCTCCCGATCGGCCGGACGCGCTCGCCGACGCGATTCGCCGCGTCCGCGACGACCGCGAGCTGGCGCGTCGACTGCGCACCGCCGCCATGCGCCGCGTCGCGGCGTGGTCGCACGCGCGACGCGCGGAGAAGCTGTTCTCGTTCCTCGCCTCGCTCGGGGCGCCTTTCTAATCTCGCGGAATGGGTCTCTCGTTCGCGCCCGCCCACCTGCGCCGCTACCTGCCGATCCCCGGCAAACGCTCGGTGCTGTTGTCGGCGAGCTCGGTGATGAACGTCGTGGTGCTCCGGCCGATCGTGAAGCGGCTCGAGCAGGACCCGCGCGTCGAGCTGTGGTTCACGGGCAAGTACCAGGGCGGCGACGACTATCGGGAGATGGCGCGCCTCGGCGGGCTCGAGCGCGTGAAGTTCGTCACGCGCCGCGACGCGCGCCGCCTGCGCGCCGACCTCTACCTCTCTCCCGACGGCCAACGCTTCGGCAAGCGCTGCCGCGTGAAGGTGCTCCTGTTCCACGGCGTTTCGTTCAAGGGCCGGTCGATCAACCATCGCGCGCGCTGGTTCGACCGTGTGTTCCTCGCCGGCGAGTATCAGCGCCGGCGCTTCGTCGAGCTGAAGATCCTGAAGCCGGAGGATCGGCGCTTCGCGCGGATCGGGATGCCGAAGCTCGATCGCCTGACCGACGGCTCGATCGACCGCGCGGCGGTCCGCGCACGCCTCCGCGTCGCCGACGGCGAAGCGTGCGTGCTGTACGCGCCGACGTGGACCGAGCACAGCTCGCTGTTCTCGATGGGCGAAGGGCTCGTCGCCGCGCTCGCGTCGCGGCCGCGCACGCGCGTCGTCGTGAAGCTCCACGACCACCTGCAGGATCCGAGCCGCAGCCGGATCGACTGGCGCGCGCGCATCGCGAGCTGGAACCTCCCGAACGTCGTGCTCGCCGACGATCAGGACGTCGTGCCGCTCCTCGTCGCCGCCGACGTGCTCGTCACCGACGCGAGCTCGGTGTCGCAGGAGTTCACGCTGCTCGACCGCCCGATCCTGTTCGCCGACGTGCCCGAGCTGTTCACGTCGGAGCGATACAAGGAGAGCGTCGACCTCGACACCTGGGGCCGCTCCGGCGGCGTCGTGATCGAGCGGCCCGACGCGGCGCGAGCGGCGCTCGATCGCGCGCTCGAACGCCCGGACGAGCGGTCCGAGACGCGGCGCAAGATCGCAGCCGACATGTTCTACGGGCCGGGCGGCGCGACCGAGCGCGCGGTCGCCGAGATCTACCGGCAGCTCAAGTTGTCGATGCGGGCGCCGAGCGCTTCCTGACGGAGCGCGCGTTCACGATCCGTCGCGGCGTCGTTGTCGCCGAATCTCCTCAAGTTCCGGCCGCGGGCGATCCGAAGAGATCGGGCGATTCCCGTAGAGGAGGTGCCTCATGCCCACGATGGTCGATCTCGGCTGTGGCCCGCGTCGCAAGGAAGGGTGCATCGGGGTCGACTTCGTCGCGGGCGCAGGCGTCGATCACGTCGTCGACATCGCACGCGAGAAGGTGCCGTTCGAGGACGGGTCCGTCGATCACGTGTTCTCGAGCCACTTCCTCGAGCACGTCGCGGAGCCCGGTCGCGTGCTGCGCGAGATCCTCCGGATCTGCCGGCCCGACGCGACCGTCGAAATCTGGACGCCGCACGCGCGGAGCGATCTCGCGTTCCTACCCGGGCACGTCACCTACTTCAGCGAGACGCTGTGGCAGCACCTCTGCGTGAAGTACCCGGAGATCTGGTTCCTGCAGGCCGAGGGCGTGCTCCGCCTCGACGAGATCCACTTCGTGCTCTCACCCGGGATCGAGCGGACGATCGGCACGATCCCGCTGTGGTTCGCGATCCGCCACTTTCACAACATCGTGCTCGAGATGAAGGCCTCGCTGCGTGCGTTGAAGGGTCCGCAGTACCGCGACAAGACCGAGTTCAAGCGCGACGTCCGACCGCCGGAGTTGTTCGTCGGCTACGAACGTTCCGATCGGCGCCCGCTGCCGGCGCCGTCGGACTTCCTGAAGGTGCCCGGCTGACGGGTCAGGCCGGGTTCGGGTGCGGCTGCACACCGAACTCGGGCGGCGACTCGGGGCGCGGCTGCGGCGGCCGTTCCGCCGCCTTCGTGCGCGCCGCGACCGCCAGGCGCTCGCGTTCCTCGTCGATGCGCCGCGCCTCGTCGATGTCCTTCCCGGCGACCAGGAGCGCGACTTCCGCTCCGGTCAGGGTCTCGTAGCGCATCAAGCTCTCGGCGACTCGCAGCAGCGCGTCCTTGTGGTCCGACAGGATCTTCGCCGCGCGCTCGTGGCACTCGGTGAGGATGCGCCGCACCTCGTGATCGATCTCGATCGCCATCGACTCGGAGTGATGCGTCGCCCGCTGGACTTCCTGGCCGAGGAACGCGGAGTCGGTGTTGTCGACGTACGAGATCGGACCGACCGCCTCGGACATGCCCCACTGGCAGACCATCAACCGCGCGAGGTCGGTGGCGCGCTTGATGTCGTCGAATGCGCCGGTCGAGATGTCGTCGCACAGGAGTTCTTCCGCGGAGCGTCCGCCGTAGGCGAACGCGATGTACCCGAGGATCTCCTTCTTCTTCTCGTTGAAGCGATCGCGCTGCGGGAGGATCATCGTCGCGCCGAGCGACAGCCCGCGCGGGATGATCGTCACCTTGTGCAGCGGCTCGACTTCCGGGATGAAGTGAGCGACGAGCGCGTGGCCGGCCTCGTGGTAGGCGGTGACCCGGCGGTCCTTCTCCTCCATCACGCGATTCTTCTTCTGGCGGCCCCAGCGCACCTTGTCGCGCGCTTCCTCGAAATCGTCCAGCTCGACCGAGTCCTTGTTCTTGAGCGTGGCGATCAGGGCCGCTTCGTTCACCATCGCGGCGAGTTCCGCGCCGGAGAAGCCGGGCGTCGCGCGCGCGAGGTGGTGCATGTCGACGTCGGCGGCGATCTTCACCTTCTTGGTGTGGACGCGGAGGATCGCCTCGCGGCCCTTCACGTCGGGGAGGCCGACCGTGATCTGGCGGTCGAAGCGACCGGGGCGCAGGAGCGCGGGGTCGAGCACGTCGGGCCGGTTCGTGGCCGCGACCAGGATGATGCCTTCGTCGGTGTCGAAGCCATCCATCTCGACGAGGATCGCGTTCAGGGTCTGCTCGCGCTCGTCGTGACCGCCGCCCATTCCCGAGCCGCGCTTGCGGCCGACGGCGTCGATCTCGTCGAGGAACACGAGGCACGGCGAGTGTTCGCGCGCCTGCCGGAAGAGGTCGCGCACGCGCGATGCGCCGACGCCGACGAACATCTCGACGAAGTCGGAGCCGGAGATCGAGAAGAACGGGACGTTCGCTTCGCCGGCGATCGCCTTGGCGAGGAGCGTCTTGCCGGTGCCGGGCGGGCCGACCAGCAGAACGCCGCGCGGAATGCGCCCGCCGAGGCGCGAGAAGCGCGCGGGGTTCTTCAAGAACTCGATGATCTCGCGGACTTCTTCCTTCGCCTCGTCGACGCCCGCCACGTCGTTGAACGTGACGTTGCTCTTCTCCTTCGTGATGAGCTGCGCGCGGCTGCGGCCGAACGACAGGACTCCGCCACCGCCGCCGGGCGAGCGCATCTGGCGCATCAGGAAGAACCAGAACAACCCGATGATGAGGAGCCACGGCGCGACCGTCACGAGGAGCTGCGTCACGAACGTGTTGGGCTGCGTCGCCTTCAGCGCGTTCGGGTTCGCCGCGGAGATCGGGCGGATCTGCAGGTTCGGCAGCTTGGCGAGGATCGCGCGCTGCAGCGCGTTCATGTCGGCGACGCCGCCGTTGCTGCCGCGGATCGCCCAGTACTTCGTGGAGGCGCCGCCGGGAGCATCCGGGTTGTCGAACAGCACGCGCAGCTCGGAGCCGGCCTCGGCGGTGTTCAGGACATAGGCGTCCTGCACGACGATGCGGTCGCCGCTCAACTGCTCGAGGAACTTCGACTGCGGCCACTCGCCGAACTCGGCGCCCGCCATCTGCATGATCTTCGCGTAGTTCGCCGCGAGCACGCCCGGCGGGAAGTCGACGACGAACCGCTGGTTCGCGTCGCTGGATGACCCGAGCCACTCGCCGGTCAGTCGCAGATCACCTTCCTGCTCGATCTTGGTGACCTGGCCGGAATACAGCCGCTCCCAGAAGCGGACCTGACTCACTTCCTCGGGGCGGTTCGTGAGGCCGGAGCCGTCGCCGAACACGTTGATCAACAAGAGCAGCACGAGGATGACGATCAGCGCCGTCATCATCGTGTTGATGCCGGAGCGCGGGCGGCGCCCCTTCTCGGGTTCACGTCCGCCGGTGCGGCCCGGCTCCTTGGTCGGTTCCTGATTCACTTCGCTCGGTCTCCGTGCTCTCGCCGGGGCGCGTCACCAGTCGGCTTCGAGCTCCTCCACGATCTTGCGCGCGAGGTCGTAGTAGGTCGCCTGCTGTGCGGTCTGCAAACCCTCGCCGCTCGCGAGGACGAACGGGACGCTCTCCTTCGCACGAAACGCCTTGAGCTTCTTGCCGGTGCGAGCATCGAGGATCTCGCAATCCACTTCGGTCGTCGCGGAGCTCTCCTTGACCGATTCCGAGTGGCCGAGCGACAACACCTTCTGATCGAGCTTCTTGATCGTGCCCTTAAGGATGATGTCGGCGCCCTGCTCCGAAGTGACGTGGATGCCGGGGCGCTGCCGCAGGACGTCGCAGACGCTGCGCGTGAGGTCGAACTCGATCTGCCGGAAAAACGTCTCGTTCTCGAAGATCGGCACCGCGATGTTGTGGGCGCCGTTCGGGAACAGCGGCTCGTTCGTGTACCCCGCGCAGCCAGCAGACACGACCGCGCCGGCCAGGAGCAACGAAGCCAGCGCACCGCGGCGCGAGAGACGGATTCGGTTCTGAATCATCGGGATCCGAGCGCGGGAAGAAACGGGGCGCATCCTACCAATCGCGCCGCGGCAATCGGCGGGCCGGGAGGCGGCGCGGGAATTCAGCGGGGTCGGGGTTTCTTGCCGGCTCCCTCGTCGTCGCCGGCATCCTTGCCGTCGTGCTTGTCGTCCGAGTCCGACGTCGTGCCGCGGCGCCACGGTGGGCGATCCTCGCGCGGTCGCAGCAGATCGGCGGCGTTCAAATCGACGGTGGCCCCCTCGGCGTCGAGGATCGCACGGGCCTGCAGCGCTTCCGGCGTCTCGGGGAACCGGGCGGCGGCGTTCGCGATGTGCCGCAGGCGTCCTCCCGCGTTGCCGCGCTCGCCGTAGAACTCCGCGATCTCGAGCTCGCGGCGCCCGATCTCGCGCTCGAGGTCGGCGCGATCCGCGCGCGCCTGCGCGACGAAGTTGCCGTCGGCGAATCGATCGACGTAACGGAGCAGCGCCGCGTGCGCGCGCAGCAGCGGATCGACGTCGTAGTCGCCGCCGCGCGATTGGCGGCGGTAGGCGTCGGCGACGCGGTAGAGCGCGAGGTCGACCCACTCCGAGTCCGGGTAGTCGCGCGCCAGGCGCTCGTAGCTGTCGGCCGCCGCCTGCCAGTGTTCGTCGGCGGCGAAGGCTTCGGCGAGCTCCTTCCACGCGTCGTCCGCGAGGTCGCAGCGCGGGAAGCGCGTCACCAGGAAGTTCAGCGCCTCGATGCCGACGTCGTGGCGCGCCGAGAAATCGGTGAACGACGCGCTCTGCTCCTCCGAGAGCGTCTTGCCGATCGTCCACACGCGCTTCGCGACCAGCGCCGCCTGCCCGTGGAACGGGTTCTCGTCGAGGAGCCGCTGGTAGTGGACGAACGCATCCGGCAGGTTCCCGGACTGGAAGCGCGACTCCGCGGCGATCCACCGCGCTTCCTCGATCCGCCCGAACTTGAAGCGGTTCTTCAGCAGGAACTCGGCGAGGTCGGCGGCGCCGACCCAGTCCTTGGCGTCGAAACGCTCTTGCGCGACCTTCAGCACGTCCTCCGCCGAGTAGTCGGTCGCGCGCTTCCCGTCGATCATCGGCACCGTCGAGCACGCCGCGGCGAAGGCGGCGAGCAGGACGCATGCGAACAACGTCGCGCGCTCACTCCGCACGGTGAACCTCCGCGCGCTCGGGCTTCGCGCCGCCGAGGAACCGCTGCGCAGCGAGCGGGCGCTCGAGTCGGGCCTCGAGCCAGCGATCGAGCGCGGTGCGCACTTCGGAGACCGCGCTGGCGGTGACGTCTCCGCCCGTGATCGACGCGCCGCCGCGGGCGGCGGTCGAAGCGTCGTCGAAGAACGTGCGCCGCAGGAGGTCGAGCGCGCCCCTCGACAGCGCCCGCGCCGCGCGCGCACCGCTCTTCGCGACGCACGACGGGCAGACGACGCCGCCGCGCGCGATCGCGAACGCGACCGGGTCGCCGAGCGCCTCGCTGCCGCACTCGACGCAGGCGTCGAGCCGCGGCGCGAACCCGGTCTGCGTCAACAGGCGCGCCGCGAACGCCGCGAGCCAGAGGTCGAGCACCTCGTCCTCGTCGGCGTCGCAGAGGGCACGCAGCGTGGGGACGACGAGGTCGAACAGCCGTCCTTCGAGGTCGCGCGGCCACGCGAACTCGAGCACGAGCTCGAGGACGTGGCACGCCGCCGCCCAGCGCGGCA
Organism: uncultured Phycisphaeraceae bacterium; assembly: GCA_964493525.1. Classification (GTDB taxonomy): domain Bacteria; phylum Planctomycetota; class B15-G4; order B15-G4; family JADJEK01; genus CAZBOK01. The sequence continues at coordinate 7,751 of CAZBOK010000029.1, forward strand.
GCGTCCGGCGCAGTCCGCGCAGCGGGTCGATCACGCGGAAGGCGTGGATCAGGTCCAGGTCGCTCGGCTTGCGCCGCGTGAGGTCGGCGCGCCCGATCACGAGGAGGTCGAGCGGCCCGCCGTACGAGCTCTTCTCGCGCATCGCGCCGCGCGCGAGCGCCGTCACGCGGCCTTCGCGAGCGGTCAGCAGATGGACGATCTGGCTCGACTCGGAATGCGGCGCGACTCGGAGCACGATGGCGTCGGTGGCGATCCGCATGGAGGGAAGCGAGGTTGCCGGTTCCAACGGCGCGCGCCAAGCCCGAATTACCCGCGGCCGCGCATCGGAACTCCGGTGTTCAGCCGCCCCCCCTCGATCGGTTACCATCCCCGACCTCTTCGTACCCGGGCGGACCTCCCCACTGCATGCGATTCCCCTTCCGGCGCCGCTGGATCCTCTGCTCGGCGAACAACGGCGTCAACGTCGTCATGTACCGCCCCATCGTGGCACGGATGGAAGCGGACCGACGGCTCAAGTTCTTCCACACCGGCACCTTGAGCCACACGCGCCGCATCGACGACGGCGTCCGTGAGGACCTCCGCGCGTTCTTCGATCGGGTCGGCGTGCGCCGCGGCGTCCTGCCGTACCGCCTCGCTCGCCTCCTGCCGTTCGACATCTATCTGTCGCCGAACTTCTCGCAGCGGGTGATGCCGCGCCTCGCGAAGATGAAGGTCGAGATCTTCCACGGCGTCTCGTTCAAGAACTGCGCCGTCTCCGACAAGGCGCTCGCGTTCGACCGGCTGTTCCTGCCGGGGCCGTACCACCGGCGCCGCTTCATCGAGACCGGCCTCCTGAAGGACGGCGATCCACGGATGGTGATGGTCGGCGTGCCGAAGCTCGACCGCCTCTCGGACGGGACGCTCTCGCGCACGCGCGTGCTGCTCGACCTCGAGCTCGATCCGGCGGTCCCGACGGTGCTCTACGCCCCGACCGGCGACGTCGGCAATTCGCTGCATCGCCACGGCGAGGAGATCATCAACGCGCTGCTCGACCTCCCGGTGAACGTCATCGTGAAGCCGCACGACCACGCGGCGAACGATCCGCAGTGCACCATCGACTGGAGCGCGCGGCTGCGCGCGTGGGAGCATCCGCGCCTGCGCTCCGACCTCGGCTCCGACGTCGTGCCGCTGCTCGCCGCCGCCGACCTCCTGGTCACCGATGCGTCGTCGGTCGCGTTCGAGTACACGCTGCGCGACCGGCCGATCGTCTTCTTCGATGTCCCCGAGATCGTGCACGGCAAGCGCGCGGCGCAGATCGACCTCAAGACCTGGGGACGGAAGGGCGGCACGCTGGTCTCGACGGCCGCCGAGCTGCGCGAGACGATCCCGCGGCTGCTCGAACGCCCCGAGGAGTTGTCGGAAGTGCGGCGCGCGATCGCGAAGGATCTGTTCTTCCAGCCCGGCAGCGCGAGTGCGCGCGCCGCGCGACACCTCTACGAGGCGCTCGAGCTCGACGCCCCCGACGACGTGCGCGCGGTCGCCAGCGCCACGGTGGGCTGACCGACGATGGCCGACCGCAAGGACGACGACCTCCCGCCGGACGCGACCTGGAACATCCTGCGCCATCAGGACGGGAAGTTCGTGCCGAAGGGGAAAAAGGCAAAGGCGGAGCGTGACGCCACGCCGCCGAAGCCGAAGCCGGAGCCCGTCGCCGCGACGTCCGTGCCGGAAGACCTCGACGAAGCCGATCTGCAGGAAGCGGCGGAGGAGGAGAAGCTCGGCTTCTTCGCACGGCTGAAGCGCGTCTTCACGATCGTCACGCCGGACGACCGGCGCATCCTGAAGCGGCTGCTCCCCTACATGAAGCCGCACCGCGTGCGAACGATCGCCGCGGTGCTGCTGTCGATGGTCGCCGGCGCGCTCGTCGTTCCGCAGCTCGCGTTGATGAACCGCGGTCTCGAAGTGATCGTCCCGTCGCGGAACTACAAGTCGCTCGCGTCTCGCGCGGAGGGCGACGGCGACGCGCCGATCTCCGCGAAGGCGCTGATGACGACGGCGCAGAACAAGGACGAGCCGCCGCCGCTCCGGTACGCGGCCCCGCCCGTCACCGCCCGTCCGCGCAAGGCCGACGAGCAGCGCCACGACCTCCGCGAGACGGTGCTGCTGTTCGTCGCGGTCGTGCTTGTGGGCGCGGTGCTGAAGTTCTCCGAGTCGATCATCATGACCAACGTCACGCGCACGGTCGTGAAGGACCTGCGCGACGACTGCTTCAAGCACGTGATCCGACTCCCGCTCCGATTCCACCAGTCGACGCACTCGGGAAAGCTCGTCGCGCGCCTCACGAACGACGTGAACAAGATGCGCGAGCTGATGACGAGCGTGACGATCGACATGCCGCAGGAGTCGTTCATCTTCTTCGGCGCGTTCGGCTACACGATCTATCGCGCCGGCTGGGCCGCGCTGTTCGTCGTCGCGTTCGTCATCGTCGCGATCCTCCCGATCCGCCTGATCGCCGACAAACTGCGCCACCGCGACAAGACCGCCGAGGCCGGCTCGGGCGATATGTACGCCGTGCTGAGCGAAGCCCTGCAGGGTCAGAAGGTCGTGAAGGCGTTCACCGCGGAACGGTACGAGATCCACAAGTTCCGCCGCGCGACGAAGGCGATGTACGAGCGGCAACTGCAGACCTTCCGCCTGCGCGCGCTGACCGATCCGATGGTCGACGTCGTCGGCGGCATCGGCATCGCGGCCGCGATCTGGATCCTCGGCCTGTCGGTGATCGGCGGCAAGCTCAACGTGCCGGTCGTCGCGACCGTCGTCGTCGCGATGCAGCGCATGAACAGCTCGGTGCGCAAGATCGGCAAGATGCAGAACGACCTCGTGCGGGGCATGGTCGCCGCCGGTCGCGTGAACAAGATCCTCGACGTCGCGCCGGAGGTGAAGGAGACGCCCGGCGCGATCCCGTTCGAGGACGTGCGCGAGTGCATCGAGTTCGACGACGTGAAGTTCCACTACCACCAGGACAGCCCGGTCCTGAGCGGGATCACGTTCAAGATGACGCGCGGCGAGACGGTCGCGATCGTCGGCCCGTCCGGCGCCGGCAAGACGTCGCTCGTCGACCTCGTGCCGCGGTTCTACGACGTCACCGGCGGCGCCATCCGCATCGACGGCCGCGACGTGAAGGACTTCCAGTTGAAGTCCCTGCGCCAGAAGATCGGCATCGTCTCGCAGGAGACCATGCTGTTCCGCGGCACGATCAAGGAGAACATCGCCTACGGCATGAAGAAGATCGACGACGACACGGTCGCGTGGGCCGCGGCGGCCGCGAACGCGACCGAGTTCATCGCCGAGAAGCCGAAGGGATACGAGACGACGCTCGGCGAGCGCGGCAGCCGCCTGTCGGGCGGCCAGCGCCAGCGCATCGCGATCGCGCGCGCGCTGCTGCGCAACCCGCCGATCCTCATCCTCGACGAAGCGACGTCCGCGCTCGACTCCGAGGCGGAGGCCGCGGTGCAGGGCGCGCTCGACCGCCTGATGCACGGCCGCACCACACTGGTGATCGCGCATCGCCTCTCGACGATCCGCCAGGCGCACCGCATCATCGTGCTCGACAAGGGAACGATCGTCGAACAGGGAACCCACGACGAGCTGGTCGCGGCCAACGGGAAGTACGCCCGCGCGCTCGCGCTGCAGATGGACGCGCTCCAGCGCGGCGAGAAGGAGGGCCCGATCGACGACTTCTTCCGCGAGGAGGCGCCGTGAACGCCCGGTCGGCCGCTCCGCTCAAGATCCTCCATCTCCTGACGCACACGCGCATCGGGTCGGGCGGCGCGATCCAGGCGTGGCTCGTCTCGCGCGAGCTGGCGAAGCTCGGGCACTCGGTGACGTTTGCGCTGCAGGAGCGCCACGGGCGCACCGACGCGGCGACCAAGGCGAGGGTCGAATCGATCGGCTGCCGCTACGTCGGCCTGCCGCTCTCCGGTCTCTCGGGCGTCGCCGCGGTGCGCCGTCTGATCGCGGAGCGCTTCGACGTCGTGCACCTCCACCGCGAGCTCGCGCTCACGCAGTACCTGCGCGCGGCCCCGTTCGCTCCCGACGGCGCGGCGATCGCGAACGTCGGCACCAGCAAGCCGCCGAACCTGCTGCAGGCGTGGCGCCTGAAGAGCCGGCGCATCGACCGCATCGTCGTGGTCGCCGAAGCGTTGAAGACGCTGCTCGCCACGACGGCGGGCGTCGCTCCGGTGAAGATCAGCACGGTGTACGGAGCGTTCGACGAGCAACGATTCCACGCCGAGGTCGAGCCGTACGACCGCACGCGCGAGTTCGGAGTCCCGGCCGACGCGAAGATCGTCGGCGTGGTCGCGAACCTCGACTCGAAGAAGGGCCACAAGTTCTTCGTGCGCGCGGCGGCGCAGGTGTTGAAGCAGCGCGACGATTGCTGGTTCATCTGCGCCGGCGGCGGCGACATCGCGAAGCTCGAGCGACGCGCCGCGCTGGCCGACCTGCCCGCCGATCGCCTGATCGCGCTCGGTTTCCGCGACGACGTGCCGCGCCTGCTGAAGACGTTCGATCTCTCGGTGTGCGCGTCGTCGCGCGGCGAAGGCCTCACCGGCGCGCTGCGCGAGTCGCTCGCGGTCGGCACGCCGGTGGTCTCCACGTCGATCGCCGGCAACGTCGAGCTCGTCCGCCACAAGGAAACCGGCCTGCTCGTGCCGCCGATGGACCCAGACGCCCTCGCGCGCGCGATCCTCGAATCCCTCGACGACCCCGCCGCGTCGCGCTCCCGCGCGCAAGCCGGACAGGCGATCGTCCGCGCCCGGTTCACCAGCGCCGCGCGGGCCCGGCACATGGAACGCGTCTACCGCGATGTTCTGGCGATGAGACGCGCGTCCGATCCGAACGGCGCGGCGATCGACGGCGACCGCGGCGTCGGCGCAAACGCCTAAGATCACGCGCTCCTGTCCGTCCGTTGCTCGGAGTGAACCATGAGCCTCACCGCTCGCAGCGTCGTCATCTGCTTCGCGTGCATCCCGTTCCTCGTCGTCGACTCGCTCGCCGGTGACGGCGGCAAACCCGGCGGCGCGAAGGCCGGCGGTCCGAAAGGCGGCGCGCCGGCGATCAAGGCCAACGCGCCCGCCGAGGCGGCTCCCGAGTTCGTGACGTTCACGCAGGACGAGTGGGGCGAGGGACCGGGCGCGTCCCCGAAGGTGACGAAGCTCCTCGAGGAGCGCTTCGCCGAAGTGTTCCCGGACGGCCTCCCCGTCGGCTCGGGCAACAAGAAGGGGAAGCTGTTCGTGTTCAAGTCGGGTGAGCAGATCCGCAAGGTGCTGCCGCTGCGCGGGTCGGCCGCGCCGCTGTCGGCCGAATCGCGGGAAGGCGTCGAGGACGCGGGCGCGCTCGCCGGCGAGATGATCGCCGCGCGGTTGAACCAGCGCTTCAACCGCCACGGCATGCTCGGCGATTCGCCGCTCGCGAAGAAGAAGGACCTCGAGCTGCGCGACATGCAGTTCGAGGACGGCGTCGCGAAGCCGCTGATCGGGAAGACGGTGCAGCAGGTGTTCCAGTGGGCCGACGCCGCGCTCGGCGGCGAGTACGGCACCCCCGATCCGAAGAAGGATTCGGTCGACGTCGACGGCGACGGCAAGCCGGACGTCAGCTTCGGCGACCTCCGCCGCGCGCTGATGATCGTGAACGAGAACTTCCCGCACGGCGAGCGCACCGAGGGACGACTCGCGCTGCCGGGCAAGGTGCACGCCCCGGCCGAAGTCGACGACCCGGACATCAAGAAGAAGATCTGGGACCTGCTCGGCCGCCGCGACGAGAAGCTGAAGACGCTCGAGGACGAGCACGACATCCAGATCGACAAGGCGCGCGCCGCGGCTCGCACCGACGGCAAGCCGGAGATCTTCGACGCGAAGCGCCTCGAGCTCGAGGGCGGCCTCTCGACGAAGAAGGCAGACATCCTGAAATCGTTCGAGACCGAGCGCCTCGCCCTCCGCAAGGAGTGGGAAGCGAAGCACCCGAACAGTCCCGGCAACGGTCCCCCGGTCGAGCCCGGCCTGAAGGGCAAGGGCAAGAACAAGGACGGCGGCTGAGACGAGCGGCCGGCTTGCCGATGCTCCCCGGCGATCGCGAGGCCGCGCGTCGCGCGACCTCGCGATCGCCGTTCTTGATTCCCTTCGCGTGCACCGCGAAACTACCGGCTTTTCCATGACCCGCGGGACTCCATGACGGACAACCTCATCACCCCGTACGGCGGCACGCTCCTGAACCTCTGTCTCGCGGGGGACGAGCGCGAGCGCGTGAAGGAAGCCGCGGGCCGCGCCGCGAAGCTCCTCATCTCCGAATCGGCGCTGTGCGACCTCGAGCTGCTCGCGACCGGCGCGTTCTCGCCGCTTTCGGGCTTCATGGGGAAGAAGGACTATGAGTCGGTCGTCGGCGAGATGAAGCTGGCGAACGGGACGCTGTGGCCGCTGCCCGTCACCCTCGAGGCGCCGAAGGACTTCCAGGTCCCCGCCGACAAGAAGGTCGCGCTCGTCGATCACAAGGGCGTGCTGCTCGGCCTCCTCACCGTCGAGGACGACTACACCGCCGACCTCGAGGCCGAGAAGGCGCACATCTACGCGAACAACGAGGAGCACCCGACGCTCGCGCGCCTGCGCAAGACGTCGACGCGCCGCCTCGGCGGCCGCCTGCAGGTGATCCAGCCGCCGATCCACCATGACTTCCGCCCGCTGCGCCGCACCCCGGCCGAAGTGCGGCAGATGCTGAACGCGAAGGGCTGGAAGAACGTCACCGCCTTCCAGACGCGCAACCCGCTGCACCGCGCGCACGAGGAGCTGGTCCGCCGCGCGTCCGAGGAAGTGCAGGACGGCGGCGTCCTGGTGCATCCTGTCGTCGGCATGACGAAGCCCGGCGACGTCGACCACTTCACGCGCGTGCGCATCTACCAGTGCGCGATGCAGTACTTCGACGAGCAGAAGGTCGCGCTGTCGCTCCTGCCGCTCGCGATGCGCATGGCCGGTCCGCGCGAAGCGCTCTTCCACGCGATCATCCGCCGCAACCACGGCGTCAACGGACTCATCATCGGCCGCGATCACGCGGGCCCCGGCAAGGACTCGAAGGGCAAGGAGTTCTACGGGCCGTACGACGCGCAGGAGCTGCTCCGCAAGCACTCCGCGACGATCGGCGTGAAACCGGTCGAGTTCAAGATGCAGGTGTACGTGCCGGACAAGCAGTGCTACCTCGCGGTCGATCAGGTCCCGGCCGGCATGAAGACCGCCGACATCTCCGGCACTCAGGTCCGCAAGGACTACCTCGAGAAGGGACTGCCGCTCCCCGACTGGTTCACGCGCAAGGAGATCGCGCAGGTCCTGAGCGACGCGTATCCGCCGCGCGTGAAGCAGGGCGTGACGGTGTGGCTCACCGGCCTCTCGCAGGCCGGCAAGAGCACGATCGCCGAGATCCTCGCGATGCGCCTCCTCGAGCACGGCCGTCCGTCGACGAACCTCGACGGCGACGTGGTCCGCACCCACCTCTCGAAGGGCCTCGGCTTCTCGAAGGAAGACCGCGACATGAACATCCGCCGCATCGGCTACGTCGCGGCGGAGATCACGCGTCACGGCGGCACGGTGCTGGTCGCGGCGATCTCGCCGTACAAGGACATCCGCCAGGAGAACCGCGAGCGCATCGGCAATTACGTCGAGGTGTTCGTGAACGCGCCGATCGACGTGTGCGAGGCGCGCGACCAGAAGGGCAACTACCGCGCGGCGCGCGAGGGCAAGATCAAGGGCTTCACCGGCGTCGACGACCCGTACGAGATGCCGACGCACGACTTCCTCGAGCTGCGCACGGACCGCGAGACGCCGCAGGAGTCGGCCGAGAAGATCATGTCGCACCTGACCGAGCTCGGATACCTGAGCTGACCGCGTCGAGCGTGGCGTCGTCCTCCCGCACGATCGTCTGGTTCAGCACCGTCGTGCGGAGCGCGCCCACCGACCGCGGCGGCGAGCTGGTCAAACTCGATTGGGACGCGGACCGCGTGCTGGCCCGCGTCCCGATCCGCTGCGAGAACCCCGACGTCGTCGACCCGAACCCGCGCGGCAACACGCGCGGCGGGCGCGGCATCGTCGCGCTGCCGGACGGCGGCGCGCTCGTGTGCTCCTATCACACTTTGAAGACGTTCGACGCGGAGCTGCGGCCGCGTGCGGACGTCTCGCACGGGTTGATGGTCGGACTGCACGAAGTCGACCCGACTCCGCGCGGGACGCTGTGGGTCACCGCGACGTCGATCGACGCCGCGCTCGAATACGAGCCCGCCACCGGGCGCCTGCTCCGCGAGTTCTGGCCGCGCGAGATGAAGGGCATCGCGGGGTCGTTGCGGCTCGAGCCGCTGCCGATCGACAAGCGCGCCGACAACCGCCGCGAGTTCATCCGTGACGAGTTCACGAAGCACCCGAGCCACGTGCACCTGAACGCGGTCGCCGAGCGCGACGGCCGCGTGTTCGCGCTGCTCTCCAAGCACGCCGCGATCGTCGACCTCACCAACGATCGCGTCGCGATCCGCGACGACGAGCTGCGCGGCGCGCACAACCTGATCGTCGACGGCGCCGGCACGGCGACCTGCGCGAACACCGTGAAGGGCGGCTACCTGCGGTTCGATCTCGCGAACGGCAAGAAGATCGCGGGCGGGTTCCATCGCCGGTTCCCCGAGGTGCAGCGCCTCGTGCGCTGGCACGACCCGAAGTACCGCGCGCTGAAGGCGCTCGCGCGGCTCGGCGTCGGCGACGGCACTCCGCCGCGGCCGGTGTTCGCCCGCGGGCTCGCGCGACACGACGGGCACTTGTACGCGGGCATCTCCCCCGCCACGATCCTCCGCATCGAGGAGGCAACGGGGCGGCTCGTCGATCTCCGGGTGCACAGCCGCGACGTCCGCTGCTGCATCCACGGGATCGCCGTCACCACCGCTCCGCGCTGACCACGGAAACATGGCCGAGACGCAGAACCTCGCGACGATCGAAGGGCCGGTGTTCCTGGTCGGCTGCCCTCGCTCCGGCACGACGCTCGTGCAGCAGATGCTCGACGCGCACCCGCGCGTCGCCATCGCGCCGGAGACGTTCTTCCTGCGCCGCTTCTGGGCGAAGAAGAAGAAATGGGGATCGCTGCTCGACGAGGCGAACTTCGCGCGGCTCCTCGACGCGATCACCACGATGCCGGAGTTCGCGGAGGCAGGGCTCGACGCGGAGAAATACAAGACCGCCGCCGCCGGGCGGCCGCGGCGCTTCGAGCAACTGTTCCGGCTCCTGCTCGAGCAGTTCGCCGCATCGCGCGGCGTGCGGCTCGTCGGCGAGAAGACGCCGAACCATCTCCTCTACATGGACCGACTGCAGGGTTGGTTCCCGACCGCGCGCTTCGTGCACGTGCTGCGCGATCCGCGCGCGGTCGCGCTGTCGTGGCGCGGCGTGCCGTGGTCGAACGGCAGCCTGGTCGAGGACGCGGAGATCTGGCGCAAGTACGCGAACGCGGCGCTGCATCACGGGCTCCTGAACCCCGCCGCGCTGCACACGATCCGCTACGAGGACCTCGTGCTCGACCCGCGGGCCGCGACCGAGAAGCTCTGCGCGTTCCTGCGCATCGAGTTCGATCCGGCGATGCTGCGCTACCACGAGCGACCGACGTCGAGCGTCAACGCCGAGCGCGAGCCGTGGAAGTCGCGCGCGCGCGAGCCGATCGACGCGCAGCTCGCGCAGCGCTGGCGGACGGAGTTGAAGCCGGCCGAGGTCCGCGCGATCGAAGCCGTCGTGCGTGGTCCGATGCTCGCGCTCGGGTACCGGCCGGAGAACGCGCTCGGCCCGCTGCTCCCGTCGATGGTCCGCGCTCGCGCGCGCGGCGCCGTGCGCCGGCTCGCGAAGGCCGTCGGTCTCTCGCGCAAGTCGAAGGCGAACGACGCGGCGACCCCATGACGGGACTCCGCGTCGGCTTCCTGCATCTCGGCGGCGAGCGCCACGGCGTCGAGCGGTACGGACGCGTCCTCGCGGCAGGTGCGGCGGCGCGCGGCGACATCGAGGTCGTCGAGCACGAAGTGCGCTGGAGCGGCGACGACACGAACGACATCGGACGCATCGAGGGCGCCGCGCAACGGTTCTCGTCGTGCGACGTCGCGCACGTCCAGTTCAACCGTCGGGTCTGGGGCCGCGGCTTCCGTCCGCTCGCGCGGGCGCGTCGATTCCTCGCGCGCTGTTCCGCGCCGGTCGTCGCCACGCTGCACGACGTCTACCCGCGCGATCCGTGGGCCGGCCAGGATCGCGACGCGAAGCGGACTCGGCTCGAACGCGTCCGGCGCGCTGCGCGCGCACTGCTCGACCGGATCCCCGCGAACCTGGCGGTGCGGCATCTGCTCGCGCGCGCGGCGGCCGTGATCGTCAGCTCCGAGGAAGAGCGCGTCCGCCTCGTCGGCTTCCCGGCGCACGAGAAGCTGCGCGTCATCGAGCACTTCGTCGAGCCGCGTCCGCCGCTTCCCGACGCCGACGCGGCGAAAGCGGCGCTCGGCCTCGCCGGCCGGCGCATCGTGACGATTCTCGGCTTCATCCATCCACGCAAGGGGCACGATCTCGCGATCGAAGCGCTCGCGCTCCTCCCGCGGGACGTGACCCTGGTGTTCGCGGGCGCGCCGAGTCCGGGCAACGACAAGAAGGTCCGCGCGATGGAGCAGCGCGCGCGCGAGCTGAAGTGCGCCGATCGATTGCGGATCACCGGTTGGCTTGACGATGCCGCGCTCGATCAACACCTCGCGGCCACCGATCTCGGGCTCTGCCCGTTCCGGTTCTTTTCCGCGTCGGGATCGCTCTCGACGTGGATCTCGACCGGCCGGCCGATCCTCTGCCACGCGCTGCCGCAGATCGACGAATACCGGCGCGTCGCCGCCGGCGCGTTCGACACGTTCGCGCCGTTCGCAGCCGACGCGCTCGCGAGCGCGATCGCCGCCGCGTTCGAGCGGCACGGGGCCGGCGCCACCGACCCCGCGATCGCCGCCTTGCGCGAGCGGTTGGCGCTCGACACGATCGTGGAGCGGCACGTCGCGGTCTGGCGCGCGGCCGCTGCAAGGACGCCGAGATGACGCTGCGAGTGCTGTGCGCGCCGTTCCTGCCGCGTAACCCGTACCAGTCGTTGCTCCAGCGCGGGCTCGCGGCGCACGACGTCGAGATGCGCGGAGCGGAAGCGCCGCCGCTCGTCGGCCCGCCGCTCCTGGCGGACGCGAAAGCGTTCCGCCCGCACGTCCTCCATCTCCACTGGCTGCATCCGTGGTTCCTCGCGGAGACCGCGGCCGAGAGCGAAGCGCGCGCGCAAGCGTTCCTCGCGGAGCTGGACGAGGTCCGCAGGCTCGGCACGCGCGTGGTGTGGACCGCGCACAACCTCGCGAACCACGATCGCAAGCAGGTGGAGATCGACGCGCGCACGACGCGCGCGGTGATGCGCCGCGCCGACCGGATCATCGTCCACGGCCGCGCCGCGTTCTGGAGCGTGCTGCGCTTCGCGCGGTTCACGATCCCGCCGTGGCGCGTCCGCGTGATCCCGCACGGCAACTACATCGACGCCTACCCGAACACGATCGGTCGCGCCGCCGCGCGCGAGCAGCTCGGCATCGACGACGGCATCTTCGTGTTCCTCTTCGTCGGACGGATCCGCGCCTACAAGGGGCTGAACCGCCTGGTGAAGACGTACGCGAAGACGTTCGGCGACGGCAAGCACCTGCTGCTGATCGCGGGCAAGGCGGAGAACGAGGAAGAGCGCGTGCGCTGGAAGGTGATCGCTCGCCGCACCGAGCACGTGCGGCTCGATCACGGCCACGTCGCCGACGATCGACTGCAGGTCTACCTGAACGCCGCGGACGTCGTCGTCCTGCCGTACCGCGACGCGCTCACGTCGGGTGCGACCGTGCTCGCGATGTCGTTCGGCAAGGCGATCGTCGCGCCGCGGCTCGCCTGCATCGCGGAGCTGGTCGGCAAGGACGGCGGATTCCTGTTCGATCCGTCGCAGCGCCGCACCGTGCGCGACGCGTTGAAGCAGGCGTCGCGCGAGTCGGCGCGCCTGCCGGAGATGGGCCGCGCGAACCTCGCGCGCGCGCGCGCGCTCGACTGGAACTCGATCGCCGGCAAGACCGCGCACCTCTACCGGGGCATCGCGAAGGAACGCGCTTGAAGATCGGGATCGTCACGCAGTGGCGCAACCAGGGCCAGGCGACGCTGTCCCGCCACCTGCGCGACGTCCTCGACGGCCTCGGTCACGAGACGTTCGTCCTCGCGCGGCCGACGCGAGACCAGCACCTCCTGCCCGGCGTGATCGCGCACGACGACGTGTGGAACCAGCCGCGCGTGACGGATGCCGCGAACTACGACATCACGGCCGACGAGTACCGCGCGTGGGTCGACGGCAACGGCATCGAGGCGCTGTTCCTGAACCAGAACTACCAGTTCGACGTGTTGAAGCGCCTGCGCTCGCGCGGCGTCCGGACGTTCGGGTTCTTCGTGTGGGAGAGCTTCCGCGCCGATCACGTGGATGCGGCGCGCGCGGCGTACGACGTCGTGTACTCGCTGAATGCGTGCTCGCGCGATCGCTACGCGGCGCTCGGGCTCGACACGCCGCTCCTGCGCTGGGGCATCCACCCCTAGCTGCTCGCGGCGCAGGTCGCGCCGCGCGACGAACGGACGGTGCGGTTGTTCTT
>CAZBOK010000030.1:0-20217 GCA_964493525.1 uncultured Phycisphaeraceae bacterium
GGTCGTCGCGCTGCATGCGCCGCGCACCACCGAGACCGAGCCCGCCGTCGAGGACGCGCGCACGCTCGCGGTGCTCGGCGAATCGCTCGCGAGCGCGCTCGAGCAGGCGATCGTCCTGATCGATTCCATCGACGAGGAGGCGTTCGGCGCCGCGGAACCGGCGTTGTCGCTGTCATCGGTCGGCGCCCACCTGCGCCACGTCGGCGACGCGGCCGAGCGGCTGCTCGATGCGAGCGGTTCGAAGGTCGACTACGACTTGCGCCAGCGCGACGTGCTGCTCGAGATCGATCCGGAGGCGGCGCGCGCGCGCTTCGTGCGGCTCGCGGAGCGCGCCCGCTCGATCGCGCCGTCCGGTGCGCCGATCGCGGTGAACATCGATTCGCCGCTCGCGGATCGCCCGTTGTTCAGCCGCTCGTCGATCGGTCGCGAGCTGCAGTTCGTCGCGAGTCACGCGGTCCACCATTTCGCGCTGGTCGCGCTGCGCCTGCGTCTGCTCGGCGTTCCCGTTCCGCACGGGTTCGGCGTCGCACCGTCGACGCTGAAGCACATCGAGAGCCTGCGTCGATGTGCACGCTGACCTGGCGCCGCTTCGGGCCGGACGGCAGCGCCGGCTTCGAGCTGTTCTTCAACCGCGACGAGAAGCGGACGCGCCGCGCCGAGCTGCCGCCGATCGCGCGTCGGGCGGGCCACGGCCTCGCGCTCGCGCCGCGCGACTCGGAGGGCGGCGGGAGTTGGATCGCCGTCAACGACCGCGGCGTCGCCGTCGCGCTGTTGAACGGGTACCGCGCATCCGACGCGGAGCGCGTCGCGACCGAGAGCCGCGGGCTCCTCGTGCTGCGACTGATCGCGGAGGACGATCGCGAAGCCGTGGTCCGCACGCTCAGCGCGCTCGACCTCGAACCGTTCCGCTCGTTCACGCTGCTCGCGTTCGATCCGCACGCCGGCCCCGCGATCGCCCGCTGGGACGGCGCCTCGCTCGCGATCGACCGCGACACCTCGGGGTTGCCGCAGTTCGTGACGTCGTCGTCGTTCTCAGCGCCGCTCGTCACCGCGCGCCGTCGCGCGGAGTTCGATCGCGTCGCGACGGAGCGTCGCTCGGCTCGGTTGCTCGACTTCCATCGCGGGCACGCATTCGGCGCGAGCGCGTGGTCGGTCTGCATGCATCGCCCCGACGCGGAGACCCGCAGCCTCACCCGCGTGCGCGTCGACGGCCGCGGCGTGCGCCTCGACTGGCACGCCGGTTCGCCGTGCCGGCGCGGGGCCGCAGTGACGGCGACGCTCCCGCTCCAGGTGCGGGTGTGACCGCCGGCGCCAAGTTCTTCCTCGCGTGGCTCGCGCTCGCGCTCGCGTCGAACGTCGTCACGGAATGGCGCGATCGCACCGCGCCCGCGCCGCAGGCTCGCGACGGCGAGCGCGTGGTCCGCGTCGCCGAGATCGCGCCCGCGGCTCGCGATGCACCGAACGCGCGCACCGGCGGCGCGGTCGACATCGTCGTGCGCGACACCGCGCTGTCCGGCGCTGCGCGACCGACGGCGGACGCGCCCGTGATCGTGCTGATCCACGGCAGCCCGGGAACGCTGCAGGACTTCCGCGGCCTCGCCGACCGGCTCGCGCCGCACGCGCGCGTTCTGGTGCCCGACCTCCCCGGCTTCGGTCGCTCGCAGCGACGCGTCGCCGACTACTCCGCGCGCTCGCACGCGGCGGAACTGATCGAAGCGCTCGATCGGCTCGGCGTCGCGCGGGCGCATCTGGTCGCGTTCAGCATGGGTGGCGCGGTCGCGCTCGAGGCCGCGGAGCTCGCGCCGGAGCGGGTGCAGTCGATCGCGATGGTCGGCGGCCTCGGCGTCGAGGAGCTCGAGCTGTTCGGCCGCCACGACCTGAACCATCTGGTGCACGGCGCGCAGCTCGCGGCGATCACGCTGTTGCGTCGCGTCGTTCCGCACTTCGGCCTGCTCGACCGCCAGCCGCTCGATCGCGAGTACGCGCGGAACTTCTTCGACACCGATCAGCGCCGCCTGCGCGGCGCGCTCGAGCGCTTCGCGGCGCCGATGCTCATCCTGCACGGGGAGCACGATCCGCTGGTGCCGATCGCCGCGGCGCGCGAGCACCGTCGCATCGTGCCGCAGTCGGAGCTCGTCACGTTCGACGACGGACACTTCCTCCTGTGGACGCGGCCCGCGGAGATCGCGGGAGCGATCGAGCGCTTCGTGGCCGACGTGGAAGGCGGGCGCGCGACGCGGCGCGAGACGGCGACGGCGGAGCGCGTGGCCGCGTCGACCGCGCCGTTCGATCCGCGTTCAACGCCGCCGCTCTCCGGAATCGCCGCGCTCGTCCTCGCGCTCCTGCTCGCGCTCGCGACATTCGCATCGGAAGATCTCGCGTGCGTGGGCGCGGGGCTGCTCGTCGCGACGGGACGGCTCGGGCCGGCGCCGGCGATCCTCGGCTGCTTCCTCGGCATCTTCGCGGGCGACGTCGGCCTCTACCTGCTCGGGCGATGGATCGGCCGCCCGCTGCTCTCGCGTTGGCCGCTCAACCGGATGGTGAACGATGCCGGCCTCGCCGGCGCGCGAACGATGCTCGGCCGACGCGGCGCGATCGCGGTGCTGGTGAGCCGCTTCCTTCCCGGGCTGCGCGTGCCGACCTATCTCGTCGCCGGCATCCTCGGGATGAGCTTCGCGCGCTTCACGTTGTGGTTCGTGATCGCCGCCGCGATCTGGACTCCGCTGCTCGTGCTCGGCTCCGCCTGGGCGGGAGAAGCGGCGCTCGCCCGCTTCGGCGCCGTGTTCGATCACGGCCCGTTCGTCGTCGTCCTGGCGCTCATCCTCTTCGTGATCGCCTGGCGCACGCTCGTGCTCTCGCTCACTTGGGCGGGCCGACGGCGTCTCCTCGGGCGGTTCCGTCGGCTCACGCGGTTCGAGTTCTGGCCGGTGTGGGCGTTCTACCCGCCGATCGTGCTGCACCTCCTGCGGCTCGCGATCCGGCATCGCGGGTTCCGCGTGGTGACGGCCGTCAACCCGGGCATCGAGACCGGCGGGTTCATCGGCGAGTCGAAGCACGCGATCCTCGATCGTCTGCGCGGTGCCGGCGACCGCGTGGCGCGGCACGTCCTGGTCCCGGCCGCGGCGCCGCCCGCGCAACGTGCCGCCATCGTTGCCGACTTCGTCGCGCGCGAATCGCTCGAGCTGCCGATCGTGCTGAAGCCCGACGTCGGGCAGCGCGGCTCGGGAGTGCGGATCTTCCGCGAGCGCGCCGCGCTCGACCGCTTCCTCACGGAGGAGATGGCGGTCGACCACGTCGCGCAGGAGTTCGTCGGCGGCGTCGAGCTCGGCGTCTTCTGGGTGCGCGGTCCACGCGATGCGCGCGGCCGCATCTTCTCGATCACCGAGAAGCGGATGCCCGCCGTCATCGGCGACGGCCGACGGACGCTCGAGCAGTTGATCCTGGCCGACGAGCGCGCGGTCTGCGTCGCGCCGGTCTACCTCGCGCGCCACGCGGCCCGCGCGCAGGACGTCGTCGCGGCCGGCGAGCGCGTGCAGCTCGTCGAGCTCGGCACGCACTGCCGCGGCGCCGAGTTCCTCGACGGCGAGCGCCTGAAGACGCCGCAGCTCGAAGACGCGATCGATGCGGTGAGCGCGTCCTTCGACGGGTTCTGCTTCGGGCGGTACGACGTCCGCGCGCCGTCCCTCGATCACTTCCGCCGCGGCGAGGGTCTCAAGGTCATCGAGCTGAACGGGGTCACGTCGGAGGCGACGCACGTCTACGATCCGCGGCACGGGCTCCGGGCGGCGTACCGAGTTCTGTTCGAGCAGTGGCGCCTCGCGTTCGAGATCGGCGCCGCGAACGCGGCTGCAGGCGCGGCGACGACTCCGGCTCTCGAGCTCGTCCGTCGGTTCATCCGGTACCGGCGGGCACAGCGCACGCACGCTCGCTGACCCCGCGTGAAACCGGACCGCGTCCGACGCATCGAAGCGCCTCGATCTCGAATCACGGAGAAGACCGCCATGGCGCCCCGCCCCGACACTGCCAAGAACGGCGCCGCCCCGGCCGCCGCCGCATCGCCGCGCCTCGGCGCCGAAGAGATGCGCCTGCGCGACGACGGCGAGCGCCGCGCGAACTGGAAGCGATGGGGGCCTTATCTCTCCGAGCGGCAGTGGGGCACCGTGCGCGAGGACTACTCCGCGACCGGCGAGTGCTGGGACTACTTCCCGCACGATCACGCGCGCAGCCGCGTCTACCGCTTCGGCGAGGACGGGCTGCTCGGGTTCACCGATCGCGAGTGCAGGCTGTGCTTCTCGTGGGCGCTGTGGAACGGCAACGACCCGATCCTGAAGGAGCGATTGTTCGGGCTCACGGGACCGCAGGGCAACCACGGCGAGGACGTGAAGGAGGCCTACTTCTACCTCGACTCGACTCCGACGCACTCCTACACGAAGGCGCTCTACAAGTACCCGCAGACCGCTTTCCCCTACTCGCAACTGCTCGACGAGAACGCGCGGCGCGGACGCGATGCGCGCGAGTTCGAGCTGGCCGACGCGGGCGTGTTCGACGGCGGCCGCTACTTCGACGTGCTGGCCGAGACCGCGAAGGACGGGGAGGACGACGTCTACCTGCGGTTGACGGCGACGAATATGGGCCCGGACCCGGCCGAACTGCACGTCCTGCCGCAGCTCTGGTTCCGCAACACGTGGAGCTGGGGGCGCCACAGCGACGGCTACTTCCCGCAACCGCGGCTCGAGCGGAACCCGAAAGGCGGCGTCAGCGCCGCACACTCGACGCTCGGTCGATTCGAGTTCACCGCGCTCGCCGGGCCGGACGGCAAGCAGCCGCAGTTCGTGTTCACCAACAACGAGACCAACAACGCGCGGCTGTTCGGCGCTCCGAACGCGACGCCGTTCGTGAAGGATGCGTTCCACGAGCTGGTCATCGGTGGCAAGCAGGACGCGGTCGACCCGCGCGGCACCGGCACGAAGGCCGCCGCGTGGTACCGGTTCACGATCCCGTCCGGCGAGAGCGTCGTGCTGCGCGCGCGGCTCGTCCGCGCGTCCGACTCGCAGGGCTCGCCGCGACGCCTCGACGCCGCCGCGATCGATCGCGTGTTCACGGAGCGGTTGCGCGAGGCGGACGAGTTCTACGCGAAGCGGATCCCCGCCGCGCTCACCGCCGACGAGCGCAACACGATGCGGCAGGCGTACGCGGGCTTGCTGTTCAGCAAGCAGTTCTACCACTACATCGTCGACCACTGGCTCGAAGGCGATCCCGCGCAGCCCGCGCCGCCGGTGGAGCGTCGGCACGGCAGGAATCACGAGTGGCAGCACTCGTTTCACCGCGACGTGATCTCGATGCCCGACAAGTGGGAGTACCCGTGGTTCGCGTCGTGGGACCTCGCGTTCCACATGCTCCCGTTCGCGGAGGTCGACCTCGAGTTCGCGAAGGAGCAGCTCGTGCTGTTCCTGCGCGAGTGGTACATGCATCCGAACGGGCAGATCCCGGCCTACGAGTTCGCGCTGTCCGACGTGAATCCGCCGGTGCACGCGTGGGCCGCGTGGCGCGTTTACAAGATGTCCGGGCCGCGCGGCGCGCGCGACCGCGTGTTCCTGTCGCGCGTGTTCCAGAAGCTCCTGCTCAACTTCACGTGGTGGGTGAACCGCAAGGACGTGCACGGCAAGAACCTCTTCGCCGGCGGGTTCCTCGGCCTCGACAACATCGGGCTGTTCGATCGCAGCAAGCCGCTGCCCGGCGGCGGCCATCTCGAGCAAGCCGACGGCACCGCGTGGATGGCGTTCTATTGCGCGACGATGCTGTCGATGGCGCTCGAGCTCGCCGACACCGACAAGGCGGCCGAGGATCTCGCGACCAAGTTCCTCGAGCACTTCGTCGCGATCATCGACGCGGTCAACCACTTCAAGGGACGCGGCCTCTGGGACGAGGTCGACGGCTTCTATCACGATCACCTGCACGCGGACGGCACCGCGATCCCGCTCAAGGTGCGCTCGATGGTCGGCCTGCTGCCGCTGATCGCCGCGGAAATCCTCGAGGAGCGCCACATCGATCGCCTCCCGGGCTTCAAGAAACGCTTCGAGTGGTTCCTCAAGAACAAGCCGGACCTCGCGCGCCACGTGTCGCGATCCGGTCCGCCTGGCGCCGGCCGCTACCTCCTCGCGGTGCCGCCGCGCGACCGGCTCGAGCGCGTGCTGAAGGTGATGCTCGACGAGCGCGAATTCCTCTCGCCGCACGGACTGCGCTCGCTGTCGAAGCGGCACGAGAGCGAACCGTTCGTGTTCCGCTGCCTCGGCGAGGAGTACCGCGTGAACTACGTGCCCGGCGAATCGGACACGGGCGTCTTCGGCGGCAACTCGAACTGGCGCGGGCCGGTGTGGTTTCCGGTCAACTACCTCCTGCTCGAAGCGCTCGAGCGATACGACCACTTCTACGGCGACTCGCTGGCGGTCGAGTTCCCGACCGGCTCGGGGCGTCGGCTCCGTCTCACGCAGGTCGCGGAAGAGATCGCCGGACGATTGACCGCCCTGTTCCTCCACGACGGCGATCGCGGGCGACCCTGGCACGCCGGCGACGCGCGTTTCGCGACCGATCCCGCTTGGAAGGATCTCGTCCTGTTCCACGAGTACTTCCACGGCGATTCGGGACGCGGCTGCGGCGCGTCGCACCAGACCGGCTGGACCGCGCTCGTGGTGCGCTGGCTGAAGGATCAAGCGCGACGCCGCGGCGGCGCGACGACGACGCGGTGGCCCGCGCCGGCCGCGACGCGTTAGGTGCATCGAGCGCTCGCCGGCGGCACCGACGTTGCTCTCCGACCGGGGGTCCACCCCCTCGATCGCCGGAGTCCCGCCGATGCGCCCGAACACGAGTCATCCGCTCGGATCGCGCAGTCCTTCCCGTCCGACGTGGTTCCGATTCCTCGCCGCCGGCGGAATCGTCGCCACCGCGTCCGCGATCGCTGCAGCGCAGTGTCCGACGCCGCAGGTGGCGTCCGCGTTCGTCGCACCCGGCGCCGGGTACGTGCTCGCGATGGACGGCGCGCGCGCGGTGACCGGCGGCGTCGCCACCAATCAGGCGCACGCGCTGCACTTCGACGGCACGAACTGGGTCGTCGATCAGGCGCTCGCGGCGACGGACACCGCGGCCGGCGATCGCTTCGGGACCGCGCTCGCGATCTCCGGCACGCGCATCCTGGTCGGCGCCGAGTTCCACGATGGGGCGGCGCACGACAGCGGCGCGGCCTACGTGTTCGAGTTCGACGGCGTCCATTGGGTGCAGCGCGCGGAACTGTTCGCGAACGATGCGGCGGCGGACGATCACTTCGGCGTGCGCGTCGCGATCTCGGGAAACACCGCGATGGTGGGCGCGCCCGGTGCGGACGGTCTGATCGGCAACTCGGGGGCCGTGTACGTGTTCCGGTACCTGGGCGGCGCGTGGCTGCAGACCGAGAAGCTGCTGCCGTCGCAGCCGCTCGCGAACGCCGGCTTCGGGACGGCGCTGCAGCTTCGCGGCGATCGCGCGGTGGTCGGCCAGTTCGCGGCGAACGCATTCACGGGTGCGGTCGACTTGTTCGAGTCGGTCGGCGGCCCCTTCAGCTGGACGACGCGTCTCGTCGCATGGGACGGCGGCGCGGACGACGAGTTCGGGTCCGAGGTCGCGATCGACGGCAACCATCTGCTGGTCGGCGCGAGCTACGCGGGCGCGGCGTACTTCTTCGAGAAGGGGCCGGGAGGCTGGGCCGCCGCCGGCAAGTTCCTGCGGCCCGATCCGCACCTGAATCTCACCGCGGGCGTCGCGTTGTGCGGCGACCGCGCCGTCGTCGGCGCCCCCGGCGCCGGGACGATGCAGAGCGGCGCCGCCTACCTGCTCACGTTCGACGGAACCGCATGGTCGACCGCGTCGGTGATGACCTCGACGAAACCGATGAACTGGTTCGGTCAGGCCGTCGCGCTCTCCGGTGCGCAGTCGATGATCGGCACGACCGGGAGCCCGGACGTGCGCTGGTTCGACTCCACCTGCGGCGCGTGGACCAGCACGGGCGGCGGACGTCACAGCGTGCTCGCGCGACTGCCGGCGCTGGCCGGCTCCGGGCCGCTCACGGCATGGAGCGCGAACACGGTGACGCTGTCCGCCGCCGCGCCGAACGCGCTGGTCGCGCTCCTGATCGGGCCCGCGCCGCCCGCGGCGGTGCCGTTCGTCGGGAGCGTGCTGCAGGTCGATCCGCTCGGACTCGCGGCCTTCCTGACCACGGATGCCGCAGGCGGCATCGTCGTGAACGGAACGCTCCCCGCAGGTCTGGCAGGAGCATCGCTGGTGATGCAGGCGGTGGTCGTCGATCCGACCGCGGACTACGGCGTCGCGTTGTCGAACGGACTCCTCGCCGAGTGTCAGTGACGCAGGGTTAGTGGAGCGCGCGCGGGTCGATCACCGACGAGTACTGAGCGAGCGTGCGTTCGAGGTCGGAGCGTCGCACCGGCTTGCAGAGGTAGTCGTCCATCCCGGCATCGAGGCAGCGCGCCCGATCGCCGGAGAGCGCGTTCGCCGTCAGCGCGATGATCGGGACGTGGCCGGCGGACGGCGTCCGCGCCTCATGCTCGCGGATGCGCGCCGTCGCTTCGTAGCCGTCGACGACCGGCATCTGGCAATCCATGAAGATCGCGTCGAAGCGCGTCTCCTCCGCGAGCCGCACGGCGCTCTCGCCGTCCGCGGCCTCCTCGACGACGCATTGGAACTGTCGCAACGTGGCCGCGACCACGCGGCGATTCACGGCGTTGTCGTCGACGAGCAGCACGCGCGTCCCGGGGCGGACCGCGCACCGCGCGTCCGCGGACTCGATTGCCCGCTCGTGCGCCGGCGTCGCTTCCTCGAGCGGCAGCCTCACCAGGAACGTGCTGCCGGCGCCCGGCGTACTCCGGACGTCGATCGATCCGCCCATCAGATCCACGAGCCGCTTCACGATCGCGAGGCCGAGTCCGGTGCCGCCGAACCGGCGCGTCGTCGAGCTCTCCGCCTGCGTGAACTTCTCGAAGATCCCGCGGATCCGGTCGGCGGAGATCCCGATCCCGCTGTCCTCGACGGCGATCACGAGCCGGCGTCCGCTCGCGGAGTCGGTCTCCACGCGCACGTCGATCCGAACCCGGCCGACCTCGGTGAACTTCACGGCGTTGCCGACGAGGTTCAGCACGATCTGCTTCACGCGCGTCGGATCGCCGAGCAACCGCTCGGGAACGTCGGCCGCGACAGACGCCTCGACCGCGATCCCTCGCGCTTCCGCGCCGGGCCGAGCGACGCGGACCACTTCGATCGTCAGCTCGCGCGGCGACCACGCGATGCGTTCGAGAACGACGCGTCCCGCTTCGATCTTCGAGAAGTCGAGCACGTCGTTGACGACGGACAGCAGGTGGCGCGCGGACGCCCGCGTGATCTCGAGGAACTCGAGCTGCTCCGGGTCGAGCCGCGTGTGCGCGAGGAGGTCGGTCGTGCCGATGATGCCGTTCAGCGGCGTCCGGATCTCGTGGCTCATGTTGGCGAGGAACTCGGACTTCGCCCGGTTCGCGCTCTCCGCGACGAGCTTCGCGTGGTCGAGCAGCTTGCGTTCCTGGTCGCGCGCGGCGAGCAGACGCGCGCTCAACCGCCCGACGATCGAGGTGATCCCGAACAGGAACGCGAGCACGAGCGCGAGCTGCAGGACGCGCGCGTGCCGCGCGTTCGCGAGTTTCTCGATCCAGTCGGCCGCCGAGTAGTCGACGCCGAGGACCGCTTCGACGTGGCCATCGCCGTCATGCAGCGGGTAGTAGGCGCTGACCCAGGTGCCCCAGCGATCGGTGATGATCGAGTCGTCGAATCCGCCCACACCGTCGAACGCGCGCTCGAGCGACGGTGTCACGCCGTCGAACACTTCGCCGATCTCGGTGCGCGATTCGCGTTCGCCCTCGAACTTGCCGTCGTGGTCGTAGTCCGTCTCGGAGTCGACCAGGAGGACGATCTCGCCGTTCGGTTTGCGGCGGAACGTGTAGATGTCGGCGACTCGGGCATTCGCCGCGAGCCAGCGCTTCTCCGAGTCGATGAGCCGGAGGTAGACGGGGTCGTCCGGCGGGGTGTCGAGTCGGAGCGACGCATGTCCGAGGCTCTCGACCTCGGCGGCGTACACGGGTGCGAAACCCGCCACGGTGCTCTCGAGCGACACGCGCTCCGCGATCTCCGCGGAGCGGATCAGCACGGCTCCGGGCACGAACACGATCGCGAGCACGAGCGCGGACAAGCGCAACCGACCGATCGCGAGGCCGAGACGGCGCAGGTACCAAAGGATCGCGACCGTCAGCACGCTGACGGCGAGACCCCAGCATCCGTAGTCCCAGGCGGAGTTCATGTCGCGTCGGAAACCATCGACGCGTTTCGCCGGAGATCTGAAGGAGCGCGTCCGGGCGGGGCGCGATTCGGCGAACCGCGTCCCGCCCGCGCATCGACGTCAGCCGGCGCGAACCTCTGGGCGCAGCGCGAGCCGATAGACGCCCGTGCGCGCCGCGAGGAACAGGACGCTCTTCTCCGCGTTCGCCCATTCGAAGTTCGCCGGCAGTTCCGGCGTCACGAGGCGCCCGAGGCGCGTGCCATCGGCCGCGACGATCCACACGCCGAGCGGACCCGACACGAACAGGTTTCCTGCGCGATCGACCTCGAGCCCGTCGAGCGCCTCCGGCGCGGGCTCCTTCGTGAAGTCGGCGAACACGACGCCGTTCGAGAACGTGCCGTCGGCGGCGACGTCGTAGCGCATCACGACCTTCTTCGCGTCGTCCCAGTCGGACACGTAGATCCGCTTCTCGTCCGGCGTGAACGCGATCCCGTTCGGGCCAATGAGATCGGTCGACACGCGCGCGAGCTTTCCGTCCTTCAGGCAGAACACGCCGAACGCGTCCTGCTCGCGACGCGGATCGTCCGCGAACTTCGGCAGACCGAACGGCGGATCGGTGAAGAACAGCGCGCCGTCGCTGCGGTACACGAGATCGTTCGGGCTGTTCAGTCGCTTGCCGTCGAAGCGGTCGGCGAGCACGGTCAGCAGTCCGTTCTTCTCGAGCCGCGTGACGCGGCGGTTGCCGTGCTCGCAGATCGTGAGTCGTCCCTGCGGATCGAGCGCGAGACCGTTCGAGCCGGGCTGCCGGTACTCGCCGATGTCGAGGCCCGTGTATCCGCTCTTGGTGCGATACACCGACACGCCTTCGTCCTCGGACCAGCGGTGGATCACGTTGCGGTTCGGATCGGAGAACAACAGGTCGCCGTTTTGCAGCGCGCACGGACCCTCGGTGAACGAGAAGCCGGTCGCGATGCGCTCGAGCCGCGCGTCCTTCGCGACGACGGCGTCGAGCCGATCGTCGAGGCGGACGACTTCGAGCGCGACGTCCTCCGCGTGGCGCCAACGCTCCGGACGGTACACCTCGAGCGTCGCGGAGCGGAACCACACCCAGTTCTCCGGCGGGGAAGAGAGCGGCCCGTTCATCGCGAGGATCGTGACCGCGAACTCCTGTCCGGCGCGCGCGTCCTTGGTCAGCACGAGGTGCTGCGGCGCGTTCCAGCCGGAGATCGGCCCGCCGTCCTTCTTGCCGAGCACGACCGACACCGGCCCGTCGAGCGAGAGCTCCGCGTAGTCGTCGACCGTCACTTCGAGCACGACGACGGATCCATCCACGGCGACGTGGCCGAGCGTCTCCGGCAACCTCAGGTGCAGGCGGAACCACTGGCCGGCGAAGCGGCCGGTGGAGCGCCGCTCTTCGAGCGTGTCGGCTCCGATGATCTCGAACGCGGAATCGTCGAAGCCCGCGGCCGTGGCTTTCGGCGCGACGTCGCGCGTCGCGCGCGGCGCGCCTGTCGGTTTCTTCTCCGGGCCCGGCGCCGGGAACTTCACGTCTTCGAGGTCGAGCGAATAAGTCTTCCACACCGCGCCGACGAGGGATGCACTCGACGCGACGCGCAGATCGACGATCGCGTCCGGGTTGTTCGGGGCGAGCCCGTTCACCGCCGGGCCGTTCGACCCGGGAGAGAACGCGAGCGCGGCGAGAAGGATCGTGATGGCGCTCATCATCAGGCTCCGTGGCTCTCGACCAGGCCCGGCCAGTTCGCGTCGGCGCGCATCAGGTTCTTCTGCGCGTCCTCGTTGAACAGGCGGTACGCCTCGTCCGTGTGCTGCAGCACGAGCCGGCCGTTGATGATCTGGAAGAGGTTCACGTTCACCGGCGAGACCTTGTCGATCGACGCCGCGTAGCCGCAGAAGCCGCCGAACTGCGGCGCGTACTTCGCGGGCTCCTTCTCGAACATGTTCTTGTCGTCGACCGAAGCGAACCAGTAGACCGCGCCGTTGTACGTCGCGGTGATCGACGGCATGCCCAGCACCGGCTTCATCTGCGTGAAGTACGCGACCGGGTCACGGCCCTCGAGCGCGACGCCCTTGTCGTCGACGTTCACGAGCACCTTCTCCGGCGCAGCGTTCTTCGCGACGAGCCCCGGCCAGTTCGCGTCGGCCTTCTTCAGGTTGCCGGGCACGTCCTCGTGCCACGCCTTCCACGCGCGCTCGTTGTGCTGCAGCACGAGGCGTCCGTCGAGGATCTCGAAGAACTCCGGCGAGATCGGCGAGAGCTTGTCGATCGACACCGCATACCCGCACCAGCCGCCGAACGCGGGCTCGTACTTCGCGGGCTCCTTCTCGAACATCGCCTGATGATCGGCGCTCGCGAACTGGTAGGTCGCGCCGTGCAGCTTCACGCGATGCGACGCGTCGCCCATCACCGGCTTGCCGTCCGTGAAGTACGCGACCGGGTCGTAGCCCTGGAGGGCGAGGCCGTTCGCGTCGCGGTTCACGAGGTACTTCGGCTCCATCGAGCGGTCGACGGGCGTCGTGTAGGTCTTGTCGAACAGACTGCAGCTCGCGAGCGAGAGCGCGGCGAGCGCGGCGAGGAAGATGGGATTGCGGTTCATGGGGGTCAGTCCTTGCTCTTCGGTTCCGTGGTGAAGACGTTCGCGCCCGCCATCGCGAGCTCCTCGTCCTGAGCGGCGCTCGCGGCGCCGGAGACTCCGACCGCGCCGACGATGACACCGTCGATCGTGACGGGCACTCCGCCTTGCAGCGGCGTGAAGCCGTCGATCGCGAGCATCGGCGTGCGCCCGTCCTTGATGATCTGCTCGAACGCCGCGGTCGCCTTGTTGAACAAGGTGGCCGTGCGCGCCTTGCCGACGGAGATGTCCGGGCTGCCCTGGAACGTGCCGTCGATGCGCGCGAACGCGAGCAGGTGGCCGCCGCGGTCGACGACCGCGATCGCGCCCGTCGTCGACAACTCGTGCGCCTTCGCGAGCGATGCGCCGAGCACCGTCTGCGCGCCGTCGAGCGAGAGGCTCGGCGTGGCGAGGACGTGCGCGGAGTGCTCGGCAAGGAGCTGGTGGACGTCGCCCGCGCCGCCGGGCGCGCCCGTGGCGCTGGTGGTGAGGAGGAGCGGGACGAGCGCGAGCATGCCCGCGATCCCCGCGAGTGAAGTGCGGTTCATCGGTTTCCTTTCGAGATCGGTTTCCGCCGCTTCCGGAGGACGCGACCGGCGCGCTCTCCCGCGGCGCCGTTCCGATGCGCGTTCGCGCGTCGGGTTTCGAAACGAATGCCGCGCCCGTGCATCGAAGCGTCGCGACCGTGGGGCGGTCGCACGGAGACGAACGATGAGCGAGACCGTCACGATCGATGTCGCATGGCCGGGCCGCGCGGAAGCGCTGCGCCTCCGCACCGACGATGACTGGGAAGTCGATCGAGCGCCGAGCGAACCGGTCGCGCCCGGCGCCGACGTCGCGACGTTCCGCGTCGTGCTCGACCGACCGTTCAAGGAGTTCAAGCCGCTCCTGCTCGATCCGACCGGCCCGCTGTGGGCGGCGGGCGACAACCTCTTCGTCGTGTCCGGCGAAACGCACGTGCGCGTGTTCCCGCGCTTCGACGGCGCGACGCACTGCGGTGAGTGCACCGAGAAGCACGTGGCGTCGGCGTTCGAGGCGGACGGCCTGCGCGTGCGCGTGTTCGAGCCCGACGGTTACCGCGAGCATCCGGAGCGCCGCTGGCCCGTCATCTACATGCAGGACGGGCAGAACCTCTTCTTCGCGGACGAGTCGTTCCTCGGCGAGACGTGGCAGGTGCAGGAGACGGTGCGCTCGCTCGCGCGGATGGCGTTGATCGAGCCCGCGCTCGTCGTCGGCATCAAGGCGAACGACCGCGAGGCGCGGTACACGTCGCCCGGCTACGCGTCGTACGGCCGCGCTCTCGTCGAGGAGCTGAAGCCGTGGGTCGACGAGAACTACCGCACGCTCGCGGGCCCGAGCCACACGGCGGTGATGGGCTCGTCCTTGGGCGGCGTCGTGTCGCTCTACCTCGCGTGGCAGCATCCGGAGACGTTCGGTTCCGCGGCGTGCCTCTCGAGCACGTTCGGGTTCAAGGACGATCTGCTCGACCGCGTCGCGCGCGAACCGAAGCGTCCGGTGCGGCTGTACCTCGACAGCGGGTGGCCGCGCGACAACTACGAAGTGACGCTCGCGATGCGCAATCGCCTGATCGCCGCGGGCTACCGCCTCGGCGACGACCTCGTCCACTTCGCGTTCCCCGGCGCGCGGCACGGCGAGTCGGCGTGGGCGACGCGGCTCCACATGCCGTTCCAGTACCTGCTCGGCCCCGCGTGGAATCCGGAGATCCGCGGGGAAACCCCGTATCGCGCGCGCGCGCCGCGCATCGAACGCCGCGACCCGAGACCTTCACGTCCCGCGCGGACGAAGGAAGCCCGATGAAAGCCGTCGCCGTCCAGCCGCAGAAGAAGAGCCTTGTCCTCCTCGATCGCGCCGTGCCGAAGATCGATCGTCCGACCGAAGCGCTGCTCCGCATCGTGAACGTCGGCGTGTGCGGGACGGACAAAGAGATCTGCCAGTTCGACTACGGAACGCCGCCGCTCCACGAGGAGCACCTCGTGCTGGGTCACGAAGCGGTCGCCGAGGTCATCGCCGTCGGATCGCGCGTGACGCGCGTGAAGGCCGGCGACGTCGTGGTGCCGACGGTGCGCCGTCCGTGTCCGCACGACCACTGCGTGCCGTGTCGCTCGGGGCGTCAGGACTTCTGCGTCACCGGAGAATTCACCGAGCGCGGCATCAGCGGCGCGCACGGGTTCATGACCGAGTTCGTCATCGAGGACGAAGCGAACCTCCGCGTCGTGCCGCGCGAGCTGCGCGACGTCGCGGTGCTCGTCGAGCCGCTGACGATCGCCGAGAAGGCGCTCGCGCAGCTCCATCACCTCCAACAGCGGTTGCCGTGGGCCTGCCGAGTGGCGGGCGGCGGCGGCGAACGCTTCTGCCACACCGCGCTCATCCTCGGCGCGGGGCCGGTCGGACTCCTCGGCGCGATGGCGTTCGCGGCGAACGGCTACCGCACGATCGTCTACTCGAAGGAGCCGCAGCAGAGCGCGAAGGGCGCGATCGTGCGCTCGATCGGCGGCGAGTACCTCTCGGGCGCGGACGTCGCGCCGGAGCAGATCGGCGCCGCGGTCGGCGCGGAAGGCGGCGCGATCGACGTGATCTACGAGGCCGTCGGAGCCTCCTCGCTCGCGTTCCGCGCGATCCACGCGCTCGGGCCGAACGGCGTGTTCATCTTCACCGGCGTGCCGGGCCGCAAGTCGCCGATCGAGGTCGACACCGATCGCCTGATGCGCAACCTCGTCCTCAAGAACCAGGTGATGCTCGGGACCGTGAACGCCGACGTCGATGCGTTCGACGCCGCGGTGCGCGATCTCGGCACCTTCGTCGAGCAGTGGCCGAGCGCGGTCGACCGCCTCATCGAGCGCCACCCCGTCGAGAACTACCGCGAGCTCCTGCTGCAGGGCGGCGCGGGCATCAAGAACGTCATCGCGTTCGCGTGACGGGAAGCGATCGGAGGAACCGACATGATGCGCCCGGCCGTCCCCGTCACCGATTGGCTCGATGCCTGCGCCGACACCGTCGCCGGCGCCTCGCTGCTCGGGCTCGTGCGCCGGCGATCGTCCCAGCTCGGGGTGATCTCGATGGCGCGCGGGACGATCCTCCAGGCGGCGCGCATCGAATCGTTGCGCGCCGCGCTGCTCGAAGCCTGGACGCTCGCGGAAGCGACGCGTCAGTTCGAGGAGTGATCGCGATGGCGGCAACGCAGCGCTGGCACTGGCCCGAGTACGCGATCGAAGCCGCGGGCCTCGCGACGTTCATGGTCTCGGCCGTCGTGTTCTCGTGGCTCCTCTTCCATCCGTCGTCGCCGTTGGCCGGTCATCTCCCGCACGGAACGGCGCTGCGGTTCCTGATGGGGCTCGCGATGGCGGCGACGGCCGCATCGATCATCCACTCGCCGCTCGGCAGGCGCTCCGGCGCGCACCTCAATCCCGCGGTGACGCTGACGTACTACCGACTCGGCAAGATCCGCGGCGCCGACGCGATCGGCTACGTCGTCGCGCAATTCGCCGGCGGAGTGATCGGCGTGTCGGTCGCGCGACTCGCGCTCGGCTCGATGGTCGCCGGGCCGCCGGTCTCGCACGCCGTGACGCTGCCGGGCCTCGACGGCGCCGGACTCGCGTTCGCGGGCGAGACGGCGATCTCATTCGCCACGATGTTCGCCGTCCTGTTCGCCTCGAACCACGCGCGCCTCGCGAGCTTCACCGGCGTCATCGCGGCGACGCTCGTCTGCCTGTGGATCACGTTCGAGGCGCCGCTCTCCGGCATGAGCATGAACCCCGCGCGGACGCTCGGGTCGGCTCTGGTCGAAGGCCGCTTCGACGCACTGTGGATCTACTTCGTCGCGCCGCCGCTCGGGATGACGCTCGCGTCGCTCGTCTACGTGCGCGCGCTCGGCCCGGAATCCGTGCTCTGCGCCAAGCTGGTCCACCGCGGCGCGAGGAGCTGCATCTTCCTGTGTCGCTTCGCCGAGTCCGCGCTGCGCGGTGCGCGGCGCGAGCCGTCCCGAGGCGACGCGGCGCCGCTCGCCGCCTCCACGAAAGCCTGAGGTCATCGCCATGCTCGTCGAGTTCGCGCCCGTCCTCCTCTTCGTTGCGCATGCCGCGACCGCCGCGCCGCCCGCGTCCGTCGTCGAGCGGATCGACGGCGTCGCGATCACGGTGGCCGACCTCGATCGCTCGGTCGCGTTCTTCACCGACGTCCTCGACTTCCGACTCCTCGGCCGCGAAGAACGCGCCGGCGACGACGTCGAGCACGTCGAAGGCGTGTTCGGAGCGCGCCTCGCCGTCGCGCGGCTCGCGCTCGGCGACGAGCGCATCGAGCTGGTCCAGTTCACCGCGGCCCCTGGCCGTCCGCTTCCCGCAGACGCGCGCGGCAACGACCGAATCTTCCAGCACATCGCGATCGTGGTGCGCGACATGCGCGAGGCGTTCGATCGCGTGCACGCGTCCGGCGTGACGCAGGCGTCGAACGAGCCGCAGACGCTCCCGGTGTGGAACCAGAAGGCGGGTGGCATCGAGGCGTTCTACTTCCGCGATCCCGACCTCCACTGGCTCGAGCTGATCCGGTTCCCCGCCGGCAAAGGCGACCCGCGCTGGCAGACGGCGAACGGGGGCGTGTTCCTCGGCATCGATCACACCGCGATCGTCGTCGACGACACCGAGCGGGCGCTCGGCTTCTGGCGCGACGAGCTCGGCCTCGAGATCGTCGGCGGGAGCGAGAACTACGGCGTCGAGCAGGAGCACCTGAACGGCGTGTTCGGCGCGCGCCTCCGGATCACGACGCTGCACGCGAAGCGCGGGATCGGCGTCGAGCTGCTCGATTACCTGAGCCCGTGCGACGGGCGCCCCGCGCCGGCCGACCTGCGCGCGAACGACGTCGCCCACTGGTGGACGCTCGGCGCGGGCGACCCGGACCGCGTCGACGAGAGCACGCGGCGCGGCGTTCCGCGCTGGGTCTCGCCCGGCGTCGTCGGATCGGGCGAGCGCGCCGCGATCTCGCTGCGCGACCCCGACGGACACGGCGTCCTCGTGCAGCGCGTCCCGAACGAGCAGGGGAACTGACATGGCGACCGAGCGCTACGACGTGATCATCATCGGCACGGGCGCGGGCGGCGGCACGCTGCTCTCGAAGCTCGCGCCGACCGGCAAGCGCATCCTCGTCCTCGAGCGCGGCAACTTCCTGCCGCGCGAGAAGGACAACTGGGACGTGCATGCGGTCGCGGTCGCCGGCAAGTACAACGTCGCCGAGCGCTGGCGCGATCGCGACGGCGCGGAGTTCCAGCCGGGCGTGCGCTACGTCGTCGGCGGCAACACGAAGCTGTGGGGCGCGGCGCTGCTGCGCATGCGGCCGACCGACTTCGGCGTGGTCCGTCATCACGGCGGCATCTCGCCCGCGTGGCCGCTCGGGTACGCGGAGTTCGAGCCGTACTACACGGAAGCGGAGCACCTCTACCGCGTGCGCGGCGAGCACGGACACGACCCGACCGCGGGCAAGGCGAGCGCGCCGTACCTGCACGGTCCGATCCGCCACGAGCCGCGCGTGCGCCGCCTCCTCGACGATTTCGCGGCCGCGGGCGTCAATACCTGGCCGCTCCCGCTCGGCCTCCTGCTCGACGACGAGCGCAAGGAGAACGACGCCTGCATCCGCTGCGACACGTGTGACGGTTTCCCGTGCCTCGTGCGCGGCAAGGCCGACGCGCAGGTGATCTGCGTCGAGCCCGCGCTCCGGCACCGAAACGTCACGCTGCTGCGCAACGCGCGCGCGACGCGCCTCGAGACCGATGCATCGGGCCGCGAGGTCCGCGTCGTCCACGCGGAGGTGGACGGACGCGCGGAGCGGTTCGAAGCGGACGTGGTCGCCGTCGCGTGCGGCGCCGTCAACTCCGCGGCGCTGCTCTTGAACTCGCGCAGCGACCGGCACTCCGACGGACTCGCGAACGGCTCGGGCCTCGTGGGCCGCCACTACATGAGCCACCAGAACTCCGCGGTGTTCGCGCTTTCGCGCCACGAGAACCGATCCGTCCTGCAGAAGACCTGGGCGATCAGCGACTGGTACCAGGCGTCGCGCGAGTGGGAGTTCCCGATGGGGCTCGTGCAGCCGCTCAACCGCACGCCGGCCGCGCTGCTCGCGGCGTTCCCGCCGGGAATCCCCGACGCCGCGGGGCTCGACGCCGAGACGCTGTCCACGCACTCCCTCGAGTTCTGGACCACGTCGGAGGATCTCCCCGACCCCGAGAACCGCGTGCGCGTCGGCGCGGACGGCGGCATCGTCATCGATTACCGGCCGAACAACGTGGAGGCGCACGACCGCCTCAATCGCCAGCTCGCGAGCGTCATCACCAAGATCGAGGGCGACGGCTTCGATGCGTCGCGCCGGTTCCGCGCCACGCGGATGCCGGTCTCGGTCTGCTCGCACCAATGCGGCACGATGCGCTTCGGCGTCGACCCGTCGACGTCCGTGCTCGACGAGAACTGCCGCGCCCACGAGGTCGACAACCTCTATGTCGTCGACGCGAGCTTCTTCCCGTCGAGCGGCGCGGTGAACCCGTCGCTCACGATCATCGCCAACGCGCTCCGCGTGGGCGATCACCTGAAGTCACGACTCGGCTGACGGACGCAGCGGCGCGCGCCGGCTCGGCGCGACCGCGTCGGCTCCCGTGCCGAGAGCCCCTGACTCGGGGGTTCAGCTCCGCTTCGATCGAGCGGCGAGGATCGCGCGAACCAGCGCGTCGGGGAGCGGCGTCTCGCCGGCGTCCTTCGTGCTCGCCGCGGCGCGGATCGTGCGGCGGTACTCGCCGACGTAGTCGACGCAGTCGGGGCAGATCTTCAAGTGGTCCTCGAACACGACGCGCTGCGCCGCGGGCAAGGCGCCGTCGACGTAGTCGTGGAGGAAGTCGATCAGTTCGCGACAGGTGATCACGGTGCGTCCATGAAGAGGCCCCTCGGATGCGCGGCCCAGGATGCCGTTTCGTGGGCAATCGAAAAGAAGTTCCGGGCGCCGCCGGACGGCGCGACGGCGCGAGGTTGCTCGATCGAACCGTAACCCGCGCCGGCGCGGCGCATCGAAGCGCGGTCCGATGGCGGAGAAACCCATGCGCAGAGTCCTCTCATCGCTCGCTTCCTTCCTTCTCTCCGCGATCGCCGCGGCGCAGGATCCCGCGCCGAAGCCGGCCGCGGGCGCCGAGAAACCGGCGCCGGCGTCGCAGCCCGCCGCGACCGCGCCGGCGGAGAAGAAACCCGCTACGCC
>CAZBOK010000031.1:0-20187 GCA_964493525.1 uncultured Phycisphaeraceae bacterium
CCCCGGCGCGCGCCACGGCGGCGGCGAGGTCGCCGGTGCCGCAGCAAAGGTCGAGGACGCGCGGCGACGCGAGGCCGGCGACCGCATCCCGGGCGGCCCTCCGGCGCCACGCCCGGTCCATCTGGAACGACAGGACGTGGTTCAAGAGGTCGTACCGCCCGGCGACGCGGTCGAACATCGCACGCACGCGCTCGGGCTCCGGTGCTCCCGGCGTCGGCGGCGCATCGTGGGCGGTGGATTCCGGCACGCGCGCCGACTGTAGAGGTCGTTCCGACAAGTCGGACGCACCGCGCTCGAATTGACCCGACCCGCCGATACACTCGCGCGCGAGCGGCAATGGCGGCGGTGAAACCAGAATCAGAAATCCCAGGACGCGGCGTGAGCTTCGTCGAGCTGAACCAGCCCGGCGAGGTCGATCGGCAGCTCCGTCCGCGGAGCCTCGCGGAGTTCGTCGGCCAGGAGCGCACCCGGCGGAACCTCGCGATCGCCATCGAGGCGGCGCGCCGGCGCGGCGAACCGCTCGATCACCTCCTGCTCTCGGGGCTCCCCGGCCTCGGCAAGACGACGCTGTCCCACATCGTCGCGACGGAGCTCGGCGTCGAGTTGCGCCAGTCTTCCGGCCCGGCGCTCGAGCGGACCGGCGATCTCGTCGGCCTGCTCACGTCGTTGAAGCGCGGCGACATCCTCTTCATCGATGAGATCCACCGGCTGCCGCGCGTGCTCGAGGAGTACCTCTACTCCGCGATGGAAGATCTCGCGATCGACATCGTGATCGACCAGGGGCCGGCGGCACGCAGCGTTCGGTTGACCGTCGAGCCGTTCACGTTGATCGGCGCGACGACGCGCGAGGGCCTGCTCACGGCGCCGCTCCGCTCGCGATTCGGTTTGTTCGAGAAGCTCGAGCTGTATCCGACCGCCGAGCTGATCCGCATCGTGGCGCGCTCCTCCGACGTGCTGAAGGTCAAGGCCAACGACGACGCGCTCGGCGCGATCGCGGCGCGGTCGCGCGGAACGCCGCGCGTCGCGAACCGTCTGCTCCGCCGCGTGCGCGATCTCGCGGAAGTGAAGGGCGCACGCGCACTGACCCTCGATCTCGCGCAGCAGACGTTCGAAAACCTCGCGATCGATGCCGCGGGCCTGGAAGAAACCGATCGTCGCGTGCTGGCGTGTCTCGCACGCGCCGGCGGCGGACCGGTCGGACTGAAGACGATCGCCGCCGCGGTCGGAGAGGAAGTCGACACGATCGAATCGGTCTACGAGCCCTACCTGCTCTCCCTCGGGTTCCTGCTGCGCACTCCGCGCGGGCGAGTGCTCTCCGAGGAGGGGCGGCGCCACCTCGATCCGGGCGCGCCCGATCGCCGGACCACGGGCGGTGCGCGCGAGACCCTCTGCTCCTGACGTGACGCGATCCAGAACCTTCCGATCGCCGCGCATCGGCCCGGCGCCCGCGACGCGCGCCGCGGTGCCGGTGCTGTGCGCGAGCCTCACCGTGTTGTTCTGCTGCGTCGACGCCGCGGTGCGAGATCCATCGACCGAACCGCTCGGATCGCAGAGCCCGTCCCCCGCGCGCGTCTCGACCGTTTCGATCCCGCCGTCGACCGCCGACGCATCGTCAGCGCCCGCGAATCCTCCCACGAGTCCCGCCGCGTCCAACCCGCCGGACCGCGCAGACGACGACGCGCCGGCGACCGCCGACGTGCCGACGGAGCAGCGTCCGATCGAGGACGCGCTGCGCGTCACGGCGCTCGACTTCCCGGCGCCGCCGAGCATCCGCGTGCACCTCGGCAGCGTCGATGCATCCGGCATCGTCACGTTCGCCGTGAAGGGTCCGTATCGCGTGGTCGCGGGCGAGCTCGAGGACCTGGTCGTGCGGACCGAGATCGTCCGCGCTCGCGGCGCGAAGGTCGATCGCGCGACCGCGCGCCTCGCGTCCACCGGCGGCCTCAACATCAACGGCGTGACGTTCAGCGAGCGAGTGCTCACGATCGTTCCCGAGCGCGACGGGTCGCTCTCGATCGGCGGCCGCGCGTTCCGCGGCGGGCTCGTGCTGCGAAACGACGGCAAGGGTCACGTCACCGCGACCAACCTGATCGATCTCGAGGAATACGTCGCCGGAGTGTTGTTCGGAGAGATGCCCGAGCGGTTCGGAGTCGAAGCCCTGAAGGCGCAAGCGACGGTCTCGCGCACGTACGCGCTCTACCACTTCCTCGCGGGACGCGAGCTCGCGGACGATCAAGGCTCGCAGGTCTATCGCGGGATGGACCGCGAAAGCGCGTCCGCGCGTCGCATCGTCGACGCGACGCGCGGCGAAGTCCTGACATGGAACGGGCAGTTGATCCAGGCCTTCTTCTGCTCGACCTGCGGCGGCTCGACCGCCTGCGCTCACGAGGTGTTCGGCATCAAGGTCCCGCCGCCGCTCGACGCGCACGTGACGTGCGGCGGCTGCGGCGACTCGCCGAACTACCGCTGGTCGCGCAAGATCCCCCTGGCGCGCGTCGGCGCGTTCTACAAGAACGCGTTCGGCGCGTCGTTGTCGATCAAGGTCGACGAGCGCGACGCGGTCGGCCGAGCCCTCGCGCTCTCCGTCGTCGACTCGCGCGATCAAGTCGTCGACCGTCCTCTCGCCGATCGCTTCCGCAACGACTTCAACTTCGGCAAGCCGCTCTCGGCGCAGTTCCCGTCGACTTGGATCGAGTCGACCCGGCGCGACGGCGCGAACCTTCGCGTCGAGGGTCGCGGCTTCGGTCACGGCGTCGGGATGTGCCAGTACGGAGCGCGCGGACTCGCGAGCCGCGGCCTTGGATATCGCCAAATCCTCGCGCGCTACTACCCCGGCACCGAGCTGCGCGGGCTCTACGACTGACCGACGATCTCCCCATCAACGACCGCGCCCCGGCGTCGCGTGAGCGGCGCCGGGGCGCGAGGTCGTGTCCGCGTCAGACTTCGATCACTGCTCGAACCAGTTCGACACGATGCCGGGGACCGGCACGTTCTCGATGCGGTTCAGGACGTTGCTCGAGTCGGGGTCCAGGACGACGATCCGGTTGTCGCCGGGGAACGTCGCGTACAGACGGTCGGGGAAGACCGTCGCCGAGACCGGCGTGAACGGAGACTTCGTGTTGAAGATGCCGGAAGCGACCGAACCGCCGCCGAGGACGCCGATGTTCGTGATCACGCCGAGCGTCGGCTGCAGCGAGTGGAATTCCTTCGCGCGGATGTCGCTCATGCAGAGGTCGTACGGGATCTGATCCTGACCGCCCGGATTCAACAGCGAGAGCGGGCCGCCCCACTGTGCGACGACCTCGAAATGACGCTGGACGACGCCCGGCGCGTTCAACACGGTCGACGGCAGCGGCACCGGCGGGAACGCTCCGGCACCCGGCAACTGCGCCGTGAAGTAGACGCGATCGACCATCGCGAAGCCGGTCTGCGGATCGCGGTGCGGCACGTACACGCCGCCCGCCAGGCCGGCGGCCTGTCCGGTCGGAGTTCCGAGGTCGTAGATCATCCCGCGCATGTCGGTGACCGGCTGCGGGAACGACACCGACCAGCGGATCGCGTCCGCGCCGATGCCGGCTGCGCCCGTCGGACCCGACTCGTAGATCGGAATCCGGCCGTTGCCCTGGCTCGCGATGAACGCGAAGTACACGCCGGGGATCCAACCCTGGCCGAGGTTCTGCAGACGCGGCGTCACGACGACGTCCCACGGACGTTTGATCGAGGCGTCGTTGATCGTCTTGCGGACGGTCTGCGTGTTCGGGTTGAGGATCGACAGCGTGTTGTCGAGGTAGTTGCACACCAACACGTCTTCGCCGTCGGGCTGGACGGAGACCGCCTTGGGGCCCGAGCCGACGCGAACGCGGTTGATCTCCTCGTGGAAGAACGGAGCGAACGGGTCGGTGCCGACGATCGAGAGCGTGTCGTCACCGAAGTTCGAGACGTACAACTTCTTCAGGTCCGGCGCGAGGCCGAGACCTTCGGGGTCGGGCGTCTTGATCTTGTCGAGGACCGTGAAGTTGTTCGAGTTGATGACCTTCACCACGCCTTCGTTCGGATCGGCGGCATACAGGAAGTTGCCGATCTGCTGGCGAGCGGCGTAGAGCGCCGCACCGCACTGGTAGGTTTGGTAGGTCGGGCCGTCGTGCGGGAACGTCGGGAAGATGTCGCCGGCAAGGTTGTTGTACGGGTTCGGCAACAGGAGCACGCGGCTCTTGTCGTTGATCATCATCGCGACGACGCACGTCTGGCAGTTCGCGTTCACGTTGGCGCCGAACACTTCTTCACCCTCGATCACGAACGCCGGATCGAGCAGCTTCTGCTGGTTGAAGACGATGTCGAGCGGCTGGAGACCGACCGGCAAGCGCAGCGGCGGCGGGTTCGGAACCGGCGGATCCGAGATCGAGTTGCTGCTGATCGGGCCGCCCGAAACGAGTGACTGGTGGAAGCCGAGCACCGCGTGCGGGTTCAGCGTGTCGAAGTACAGCTTGTCCATGAAGTCTCCGATCTGCATGTCGGAGACCTGTCCGATCAACGGCTGCGCGATCAGGCGCGCGTCGCCATCCGAGTTGCGGCAGATCGTCTCGAAGCCGGGTGGGAACCGAGACAGCGGGTTGTTCACGTTGCCGTCGTTGGCCTTGGTTCCGGTGCTGCCTTCGTTGACACCCGGGATCGGTGTCGCGGGACCGCCGAACTGCGTGCCGCCGACGCCGACCGGATCGACCGGCGCCGGGATCGGAGCCGTGAGCGGTGCGCCGTTGCGATCGCCCCAGTAGTTCCGGTTGCAGCCGAGCGCGCTCGAGCCGGGGATGAACGACGACCCGAGGCAGTTACACACGATCTCGAACGTCGAGAAGATGATCGACTTGTCGGTGCTCGCGAGGTTGGTCTCGAAGCCGTTGCCGTCGAGGTTGATCGCACCGATGCCGCCGCCCGAGAGCGGCGCGTAATAGAAGACTTCCGGCGAGACCGGGACGTTCGTGAATCCGACGCCGGACCGAGTGTGGAACGACTTCTTGTTCGCGTCGGTCGTGTCGTCGAATCGGATGTTGTAGAAGGACGTCGCCGCCGAGCGGATCGTGTTGCCGAGGGGATCGACGCGGCTGTTCGTGCTCACCGGCAGCGCCTGCAGCGTGATGTCCGTCTTGCCCGGAAGCGTGAGCAGCGGGTTGATCACGTACTGCGAGAAGTTGTTCGGGTTCTGCGGGCGGACGTCGAACGGAATGATGAACGTCGTGGTGCCGTTCGGCGAGCCGTTCAGCTTGAAGTTCGGGAAGTAGGGCTCCGCGACGTTGTCCGGGTTCGGCACCGGGCCAGTGTTGCCGTTGTAGGAGAACGGGATCGGCGGATTGTCGGCGTTGAACCGCGAGACCTGCCGCGCATTGAACCCGACCGACTCCGGCACGACCGGTTCGGAGAAGTTGACCTGGAAGCGCGAGAACGACTCGATGACTTCCAAGCCGGTCGACGTCGTCTTCGGCGGGCTGACGGGCGACCGCGCGGTGATCGAGAGCAGCGTCACTGGCGTGACCGGCCCGACCAGGGCACCGCCTGCGTCGGCGACCTTGATCACCCAGAAGCCGTTGATCGTGATTCCGTTGATCTTGTCGATCGCGATGCGGATCTCTTTGTGGGAGTTCGTGCCCGCGGGACCGCCGTCTTCGTCGAACGCGGCGATCGTCGAGAGGTCCTGGTCGCCGTCATCGGCGATGTAGGCGAACACGTTCTTGCCGATGAGCAGGTTCTTGCCGTCGGCGTCGAGCCAGGTCGGGAAGCCGACCACGCCGCCGCCGGTCACCTTCTGCCCCGTGACGGTGCGGCCGTTGATGACCGCGATCCCCTTCACGTGCTGTCCGGCCTCGTCGGTGATCTGAACGTTGTGCGTGAGGAACGAGGTCCCGGCGAGCGCCGCCTTGTTCCGCATGATCGAGTTCCGCGCCTTCCCCTTGGAGATGTCGAAGGGGAACTTGATGCGGATGAATTGATTCGCGCCGTTGGCGTTCTGCGGCATTGCCGGAATCGTCGCGGGCGTGAAGCCTCCGGCCGCGCCCGTGTTCAGGTTGAACGTGCCGGCGCCGAGGTTGAATTGGTAGAGCTCGTTCGCGGTGTCTTCGGTCATCGTGAGCGATGCGCCGACGTTCGGCGCGATCGAGCACGCGAGCTTGAGCTGCGGATCGTTGTATCCGCCTCCCGGCTTGTCGGCGAAGCCGCTGTTGCCGGCGAAGGCCCACGGTGCGAACAACATCGCTGCGATCGCGAACACGTGCGTCGTCCCGAGCGATCGGCGATTCGGACGGATGCCCATCGGGGTCTCCAAGTGCTGGCTGGTGCTGCGAAACCGGAACTCGATCGGACCGCGGGGTGGGCTCGAGCGGGCGGTCCGACGGGTCCGCAATGCGGAACCCGGCGCGATGCTAGGGGCAAGATCCGTACCGTGCTACAACAAACCCCCGGCCCTTTCGGACAAGAGAGTTAGGCGCGTTGGATCGATTCTGGAAACGTGCGGCATCGATCGCGTTGTGAAGCTGAGTGCTGTTCCGCACAATCCGCGGTGCGGCGCCTCTGGAGAGATCGAATCGATGAGCCGAATCGACCTGCGAACCGACGCCGTCGACGGAGCGGCGAGAGCCGGGCGCGCGGCGATCCGCGGACGCGCGTTCGAGACCCCGGCGTTCATGCCGGTCGGCACCGCCGCGACAGTGAAAGGGCTCGCGCCGAACGATCTCCGCGATGCCAAGGTCGAGATCCTCCTCTCCAACACCTACCACCTCCGATTGCGACCCGGACCGGAGGCGATCCGAGAGGCCGGCGGTCTCCACCACTTCATGGGTTTCGACGGCGCAATCCTCACCGACTCCGGCGGATACCAAATCCTGTCGCTCGCGGAGCGCGCGACGCTCGATGACGATGGAGTCTCGTTCCGCTCGCACCTCGATGGCGCGGCGATCCGCATCACGCCGGAGGAGGCGGTGCGGATCCAAGACCTGCTCGATTC
Organism: uncultured Phycisphaeraceae bacterium; assembly: GCA_964493525.1. Classification (GTDB taxonomy): domain Bacteria; phylum Planctomycetota; class B15-G4; order B15-G4; family JADJEK01; genus CAZBOK01. The sequence goes on from CAZBOK010000031.1 coordinate 6,992, forward strand.
CGACATCGCGATGGTGCTCGACCAGCCGGTCGCGCTCCCGGCCGACGCCGCGCGCGTCGCGACCGCCGAGCGCCGCACTCTCGATTGGGCGGAGCGAAGCCTCATCCACCATCGCGCCACGGTCCGCAGCGGTCAGGCGCTGTTCGCGATCGTGCAGGGCGCGGTCGACATCGATCGGCGCACGCGCCAGGCCGAGCGACTCGTGCAGCTCGGGTTCGACGGCTACGCGGTCGGCGGACTCGCCGTCGGCGAGAGCGTGCCGGAGTTCGAGGCGACGGTGCGCGCGACGATCGCCGCGCTTCCCGCGACGAAGATCCGCTACGTCATGGGAGTCGGCTACCCGCAGGATCTCCTCACGGCGATCGGCGCCGGCGCCGATCTCTTCGACTGTGTGCTGCCGACGCGGCACGCGCGCACCGGTCAGGCATTCACCTCGCGCGGGACGGTCAAGCTGCGGAACGCGCGTTGGCGCGGATCGCGCGAGCCGCTCGACCCCGCGTGCGACTGCGCGACGTGCACGCGCTTCGAGCTCGCGTATCTCTCCCACCTCTATCACTGCGACGAGATGCTCGGTCCGATCCTCGTCGCGCGGCACAACGTGCGGTTCTACCAGCGCATCGTGAGCGACGCGCGCGCTGCGATCCGCGCCGGCCGGTTCGATCTCCACCAGCAGTCGGTGCGCGCCGGCCTCGCGACCCTCGACGGCGAACTCCCGACCGACGCTTCGCGCGTTTTTGATTGAACCGCCACGCCCGCTACACTCCGCTCGCTCGTCCGAGGGAGGCCGCCCACGCGTCGTCGTCGCATCCTCGTCGCATTCGTCGTGCTGGTCGCCGGGGCCGGTGCGCTCGGCGTCGCCGGGTATGCGGCATTCTCGACCGACTCATGTCTCTTCGGCGCGGTCGTCGCGCGGTCGCCGACGGCGGTGAACTCCGTGGCGCTCACGTTCGACGACGGCCCCGACCCCACCGTGACTCCGCGCATCCTCGATGCCCTCGCGGCGGCCGGCGCCCACGCGACGTTCTTCCTGGTCGGCGAGCGCGCGGAGGCCGCGCCGGATCTCGTGAAGCGGATCGCGGCGGCCGGACATCAGATCGGCAACCACTCGGCCCGGCACTCGTGGCTCCCGCTGCATTCGCGCGCGACGATCGAATCCGACCTGGCGCAGACGCAGGCGAGCCTGACGCGCATCGCGGGGATCGCGCCGACGGTGTTCCGGCCGCCGTACGGCTGCCGCGACCCGCGGGTCCTCGAGTGCGCCGAGCAGCTCTCGCTGACCACGGTGCTGTGGTCCGTCACCCCGCGCGACTGGCAGGAGCCGCCCGCCGCGACGATCGCGGAGCGCGTCCTCGCCGACGTGCGATCCGGCGACGTGGTTCTCCTCCACGATGGCGACGCTGCCGAGCACCGCGGCCGGCCGAACACCGCCGACGCGCTGCCCGCGATCCTCGCCGGACTCCGCGCACGCGGGCTCACGCCGGTCCGCGTCGATGAACTGCTCGCATCGCAGCCACGCCGCGCGATCGGGAACGGGAACTGACATGGCGGAGATCGGGAGAGCCTCGACGACGTCGCGTGCCGTCGAGCCGACGTCCTCCGCGCACGGCGGCTCCGCGACGAGCGCCGGAGCCGCGCCGCGCCGGATCCTCGTGGCGCACTTGTCGATCGGCGGCGGCCACGGGCGCGCGGCGGATGCCACGGTGAAGGCACTGCAGCGCATCTCCCCGCGCACCGAGGTCACGACGCTCGATCTCGCCGCAGCCACGTCGCCGCTGTTCAAGACCATCTACAAGGATGGATACCTCGGCCTCGTGAAGACGCTCCCGCGCGTCTGGGGCGCGATGTACTCCGCCGGATGGGTCACGCGCCGCGGCAGCGCTGTGCCGAGCTGGTTGAAACCGCGCTGCGTCGGCCGGCTCGCCGCCGTCGTCGGGGAGTTCGCGCCGGACGCGATCCTCGCGACGGCCGCCCCCGTCTCGGCGTTGCTCTCGCATCTGCGCGAGACCGGCGCGATGAGCGCGCCGCTCGCCGCGTTGATCACCGACTACCACGCGCACCCGGCGCATCTGTCGCCGGCCATCGACGTGTTCTGCGTCGCCGGACATCGCGTTGCGGCCGGCCTGCGAAAGCTCGGCGCGCCGAGCGATCGAGTGCGCATCACCGGGATCCCCGTGGAGGCCGCGTTTTCAGCGCCGATGGACCCCGCGCGGACTCGCGTCATGCTCGGCCTCGACCCGCGGGCGCCGGTCGTCCTGGTCATGGGTGGCGCGCTCGGGACCGGCCGCATGATCGAGACCATCCGCTGTCTCGCGCGCGTGCCGGGACCGATCGAGATCATCACCGTCGCGGGCAAGAACGAAGAGTTGCTCGAACGCCTCGGCCGCGTTCGCTTCGACGGCGACACTCGGCTCCACGCGTTCGGGTTCACCGATCGCGTCCCCGAGATGATGGCCGCCGCCACGTTGTTCGTGACCAAGCCGGGCGGGATGTCGACCACCGAAGCGCTCTGCCGCGGACTCCCGATGGTCTTCGTCGACCCGTTGCGAGGCGCGGAGTCGCGCAATCTCGAGTTCTTCGTGCGCGGCCGGTGCGCCGTCGCCGTGCGTCACAAGCGCGATCTCGCGGACACCGTGGCGCGGCTTCTCGACGACGACCTCGCGTTGGCTTCGATGCGCAAGAACGCGGAACGCCTCGCTCTCCCCCACGCCGCCGATGCGGTCGCCGCCGAAGTGCTCGCGCTCGCGCGCGCGGGCGTCACTGCCTCACGATCTCGATCCGCTCCGCTTCGAGGATCGGAAGCGCGTCGACAGAGCTGACCGCGCCGGTGATCGACACCTGCATCCCCGCGTAGTCGCGCAGGCGGTAGCGCCCCGATTCGCAAGTGATCCAGGCGAGGCGCCGCGTGCCCTGCTCGAGCGCGAACGGGTGGCCGCCGTCGTCGGGACGCACGCGGACGAACCCCGTCATCGTCACGCGCGATCCGACCGCGGGCGTCGGCGGCGCGGTCGCTCGTTCGGCCGCTTGCCGCAGCTTTTCCTGTTCCTCGCGCGCGCGGTCAGCGGCGGCTTGCGCTTCGCGGCGCGATCTCTCGCGATCGCGGATCTGCTCGAGCGTGCGGATCTTCCCGTCGAGCTCGACTGCGCGCTGTCGGATCGATGCGTCGGTCGCGTGCGCGAGGATCTCCTGGACGCTGTCGCGGCTGCCCGCGAGGTCGACGTCCGCACCTTCTTTCTGCGCGTTCTCGACGACCGTCGCGAGCCGCACGAGCTCCGCTTCGTCCTGCGCCTGCTGCGCGCGCGCGTTCGCCGCGGCGCGCTCGGCGGCTCCGCTCGGCGTCCCGCGACCGGTGCGCTCGCCGTCGATCTCGCTCTTCAACTCGGCGGTCATGGCGCCGAGATCTTCGACCGCGTCCTGCCGGATCCACAGCGGCAGCGACGCCGGCGCTTCGATCTCGAACCACTCGTCGCTCTCGCCGGCGGCCTTCACGATCGCGACCTCGGTGCCGGAGTTCACCTGCCCGATCGGGTAGTCGGACGACGAGCTCGGTTGCGAACGCACGTTCACGTGGTCGGTGTTCACGCGCCCGTGCGTCGCGTCGGCGACGTCGAGGTAGCGGCGGTGGACGAACGCGTGGTATCCGCCGGGGACGAGCACCTGGTAGTAGCTCGGGTTCGACCCGACGCGCGGCAGCGCGGTGCCGGCGGCGACGGTCGCGACCGCCTTGTAGTTGTCGTCGGGACCGGAGCGCAGCTCGGCGTTCTTGCCGGTGACGCGCACCACCGAAGTCACCGCGCGGTCCGGCGCCCAGGTGAAGGCGGCGGGCGGCGTCGGCGCGTCCTGCCCGCGAGCGATCGCGGCGAGTGCGACGACCGCGGCGACTCCCACCGACGTCGCGAGCCGCGACATCACTCGTCCTGTTCCCCGCTTTCCTGCGCGTCGCGCCGACATGCGCGCGAAGCTACCATCCCGATCCATGCGCTTCGAGCAATTCGAATACATGCGCTGGGCGAAGACGATCGGCCAGGAGGGCGACTTCCGCCTCACCAACAGCGGCATGCCCGACCTCACGCAGGCCGACCTCGGGATCCCCGCGGCGGAGCTCACCTTCTCCACCAAAGGATTCGATCGCCCGCGCGATCTCACGCCCCTCGTCGCGCGCCACTACGGCGTTCCCGAGGATTGCGTGTTCGTCACCGCGTCCGCGTCGCACGCAAACGCGATGGTGCTGCTCGCGCTGCTCGAGGCCGGCGACGATGCGCTGGTCGAGTCGCCCACGTATCCCGCGCTCCCTCTGCTCGCGAAGTTCTCCGGCGCGCGCGTCATCGACCTGCCGCGTCCGTTCGAGTCGGGCTTCCGCGTCGATCCGGCGCGCGTGCGCTCGATGATCACGCCGAAGACGCGCGTCGTCGCGCTGACGAACCTCCACAACCCGAGCGGCGTGCGCATCGACGACGCGACGCTCGACGCGATCTCGGCGGAAGCCGCCCGCGTCGGGGCCACCGTCTACGTCGACGAGGTGTACCTCGACCTCGTGCGCGGCGCGCGGGCCGCGTTCTCGCCCGGCTCGAACCGCGTCAGCGTCAGCAGCGCGACCAAGGCCTGGGGGCTCGGCGGCATCCGCGTCGGCTGGGCGCTCGCGGCGCCGGAGATCGTGCGCAAGCTCGTCCTCTTGAACGACTACTTCGTCGTCAATCCGCCGTGGCCGTCGGTGCGGGTCGCTTGCGAGATCTTCCAACGCGAGTCGGTGTTGCGCGATCGCATGGCGCGCGTGATCGGCGCCGGCCGAGCGATCGTCGAGGAGTTCCTGCGCCGCCCGGAGATCGCGCGCGCGATCGAGTGGGCGCCGCCGGCGCCCGAGTCGATCATCGGTTTCCCTCGATTGCGCGACGCCGACGACGCGTCGCCGTTCCTCGATCGATTGCTGCGCGAACGACGGGTGAACCTCACGCCCGGCCGGTTCTTCGGCGCGCGCGGGCACTTCCGCATGGCGTTCAGTCAGCCGGAAACCGTCGTCCGCGAGGCGCTCGATCGGCTCGGCGCCGCGCTCGCCGCGCGTTAGCGCGCGGTCACTCGATCCACTGCGGGATCTCGCGCTGGATCGCTTCGAGGCACGCGCGGAACGAGAGGCCGCGCTCCGCCGCGATCCGCGCGATGTCCTCGTACTCCGGCGCCGCGCGCGACACGCCAGCCCCGCGCGCGAACTTCACGCGCACGTCCCCGAAGTCGGTCTTCACCACTTCGATCTTGCGCTCGAGCCGCGTCCGCCCCACCGCGTGTCGACGCACGCCGAGCGTCGGCGTCTCGGAGTAGATCACTCGTTCGACCAGGTCGCGTTCCGCTTCGCCGACCAGCGCCGAGAACAGGATCCCGGGGCGCGACTTCTTCATCTGGATCGGAGTCGCCCACGCATCGAGCGCACCGGAACCGAGCACGCGCTCGATCAGGTACCCGACGAGCTGCCCAGTGACGTCGTCGAGGTTCGTCTCGAGGAGCACGAGCGATTCGACCGGCTCCTCCGCGTCCCCGAGCACCACGCGCAGCGCGTTCGGCGGGCCGCCCGGACGCTCGCGCTTGCCGAACCCGTATCCCACCGCGCGCGGCACCAGCGAGAATCCCGAGCCGAATCGCTTGGTCAGCGTCGCGACCAGCGCCGCTCCGGTCGGCGTGACGAGTTCGCCGTCGAGGTCGGAGAACACGACCGGCGCGCCGGAGAGGAGCTCGATGCTCGCGGGCACCGGCACCGGCATCACGCCGTGCGCTGCGGTCTGCGTGCCGCGTCCGACGGTCACGCGCGACGTGTAGACGGCGTCGATTCCGAGCAGCCGCAGTCCGGCCGTGGCACCGACGATGTCGACGATCGCGTCAAGCGCGCCGACCTCGTGGAAGTGCACGTCCTCGATCGTGGTGCCGTGGACCTTCGCCTCCGCGACGGCGAGCCGCGTGAAGACGGCGATCGCGCGCTCCTTCACGTCCGGGTGCAGCGCGGACCCGGCCAGCAGGTTCTTGATATCCGACAGGTGCCGCTCCGGCTGCGACGCGCCCGGCTCGACGATCACCTCGAATCGCACGCCTTCCATCGCGTCGCGCCACACGCGCTCGACCGAGAGGCGGAATCCCGGGACGCCGAGGAGCGCGAGCTCGCCCTCGAGCGCCTTCACGTCGAGCCCGGCGTGGATCAACGCACCGACGAACATGTCGCCGGCGACGCCGGAAAAACAGTCGAGGTAGGCGATGCGCACGGTCGAAGGAGCCTAGCGACCGCGCCGCGAAGCGCGGCCGCATTCGTCACACGACGAGCGACGCCGGCGCATGCGACCCGTGACGAGGGTCGCTACATTCAGCGGCTCGTCCGTCCCGGAGACTCGCATGTCGACGCGCCTCGTGATCGGTTTCTGCTTCGTGCTCGCGCTCGCCGGTTGGGCCGCGTCGAGCGCGCTCGCGCAGCCGACGCAGAACCCGCCGCAGAACCAGCCGAAGGAGAACAAGGTCTTCCCCGGCAAGGGCCCGCAGATCGCGTTCGACGAGGCGCGCTGGGAGTTCTGGTGGTTCTACAACAAGGAGCCGCTGCTCGGCCTGCGCCCGCGCCTGAAGCTGCTGTCGCCCGGACAATCGGATGCCGACGTCTCGTTCCAGCCGCTCACCGATCGCGACGTGTCGGACGGGCTGGTGCCCAAGCTGCTCGATGCTCTCAAGGACGCGAACCCCGAGGTTCGCATCCAGGCGATCTACTCGCTCGCGAAGACGCGCGATGCCGGCATCCGCACGCTGCTCGGCAAGCAGGTCTACGACACGCAGTTCCTGGTGCGCTTGAACGCGCTGATCAGCCTCGGCGTGTGGGGCCAGAGCTTCTACCTCGGTCGACTCGAGGAGGTCGTTCGCGACGACAAGGCCGAACTTCAGGAGCGGATGTACGCCGCGCTCGCCATTGGTCTGATCGGCGGCGACAACGCCGCGCAGTCGATGCGCGCGCTGCTCTCGCCCGCTTCCTTCAAGATGCTGCCGCCGATGGTCGAAGCCGGCCTCGCGTACTCCGCGGGTCTCGGCAAGGACCTCGACACCGCCGCCGCGCTGCGCGCGCTGTTCGCGGACTCGAAGCTGAACGATCACGTCGTGCGCAGCTACCTCGCGCTCTCGATCGGAAAGGTCGGCGACGCGTCGGATGCGCCCGCGCTGCTGCAGGCGCTGTTCGACAAGGAATCCCAGCTCCGCCGGTCCGCTGCGATCGCGCTCGGGGTGCTGCTTCGCAAGAGCGGCGACGAGAGCGCGAGCAAGATGATCCGCTCGGCCGCGCAGACCGACGGCGACTTGATGGTGAAGAACTTCTGCTACATCACCCTCGGCTGGATCGCCGGCGCGGAGAACGTGAAGTTCCTGCGCGCGGAGCTGGAGCAGGTGGTGAAGGCGCAGCGCGCGTTCGTCGCTCTCGGGATCGGATTGATCGGCGACGCCGAGAGCGTCCCGCTCCTCCTGCGGCACCTCGGCAACGAGACCGAGAACAGCTACCGCTCCGCGCTCGCTGTCGCGATCGGCATGCACCACGACAACCGCGCCGCACCCGACCTTCGCAAAGCGTTCCGGTCGGAGTCCGAGCCGGTGACGAAGGGGTACTTCGCGCTCGCGCTCGGCATGGTCGGCGACGTCGAGGCGATCCCCGAATTGAAGGAAGTGTTCAAGACCGCGAACGACGTCGAGCTGATCCCGAACACGGCCACCGCGCTCGGCCTGCTCGGCGACCGCACCTCGGAGCCGGTGCTCGCCGAGCGAGTCGTGTCCGAGAAGAACGAGTTCGTGCGCGCCAGCCTGCTGTTCGCACTCGGGCTGATCGGCGACCGCGCCGCGATGGCGCCGCTCACCGCCGTGCTCGGGCAGACCACCGAGCCCGCCTACGTCCGCGGCTACGCCGTCACGGGGCTCGGCCTGCTCGGCGAGCAACGCGACGTGCGCGCGATCTCGCGGCTCTCGTGCGACTCGAACTACACGATCGTGAGCGACTTCCTCCACGAGCTGTTCACGACGCTTTGATCGCGCCGCGCGCGGTCAGTGCTCGCTCGGCCGTCCGAGGAACGCGAGCACTTCCGCCTTCTTGGCCGCGAACAACCCGTCGTCGTTGGCCTCGAGGTTCAACCGCAGCAGCGGCTCGGTGTTCGACTTCCTCACGTTGAACCACCAGTCGGGGTACTGCACCGTGATCCCGTCGAGGTCGTCGATCTTCCCGTCCTTCCAGCGGTCGCGGATCGCGCGGATCACCGCGTCGGGATCGGCCACCTCGAAATTGATCTCGCCGGTCGACGGATACTTGCGCAGCTCCGCGACCACGGCGCTGAACGGACGCGGGTCGGCGGAGAGGATGTTCAGCACCTCGACGAGCGCGATGATCCCGGAGTCGGAGTACCAGTTCTCGCGGAAGTAGAAGTGCCCCGAGAGTTCTCCGCCGAACTTGCCGCCCGCCTTCCGCAACGTCGCCTTCATGAACGAGTGACCGACGCGTTCGCGCAGCGGGCGGCCGCCGAGCCGCACGATCTCCTCCGGCACCACGCGGCTCGAGCGGAGGTCGTAGACCACCGCGGTGCCGGGCTCCGCGGGAACGAGCGACCGCGCGATCAGCGCGGTGATGATGTCGGACGGCACGCGCCGGCCGGTCTCGTCGACGAACGCGCAACGGTCGGCGTCCCCGTCGAACGCCGCACCGAGGTGCGCCTTGGTCTTCACCACGCGCGCGGCGAGCTCCGCGATGTTCGCGTCCTTCAGCGGGTTCGCTTCGTGGTTCGGGAAGGTGCCGTCGAGCTCCGGGTAGAGGTGCTCGCACGAGAGCGGCGTCGCGTCGAGGAACTTGGGGAGCAGGTACCCGCCCATCCCGTTCGCGAAGTCGACCACCATCTTCAGCGGACGCCACGGCTTCGCGAACTTCGCAACGTGGGCGAGATATTCGCGCGTGACGTCCTTCGTCTCGACGCGGCCGAGCTTCCCCGCGCCCGGCGGAACGCCGGCCTTCACCATCCGCTCGACGTCCTTGATGCCGGTGTCGCCCGACAGCGGGATCGCCTGCTCGCGCACCATCTTGAAGCCGGTGTACTGCGACGGATTGTGCGACGCCGTGACCGCGATCCCGCCGTCGGCACCGAGCGAACCGACCGCGAAGTAGGTCATCGGCGTCTCTGCGAGGCCGATGTCGATGACGTCCGCGCCCTGCGTGGTCATGCCGCGGATCACGGCAGCCTTCACCTCCGGCGTCGACTCGCGCATGTCCCCGGACACCACCAGCCGCTTCGCGCGCAGGAAGCGCGTGAACGCGCCGCCGATCGCCTCGGCAGTCGGGAGCGTCACCTCCGTCCCGTAGACGCCGCGAATGTCGTAGGCCTTGAAGATCGACACGGTTCTCTCCTCGAACGTCACACGAGCGCGGCGCCGAGTGCCGCGATCGCGCGGCTCACGTCGGCGTCGCCGACTTCACGATGGGTCACGAAGCGCACCCGGTTGCCGGGCAACGCGGTCGACAGCACGCGATCCGTGCGCATCTTCGCCACGACGTCCTGCGCACGGAGGCCGTCGAGCACGAGCATCACGATGTTGGTGCGCGTCGCCGCGACATCGACCTGCACGTGCGGCATCTTCTGCGCGGCCTGCGCGATCGACAGCGCGCGCGCGTGATCCTCCGCGAGCCGATCGACCATCGATTCGAGAGCGACGATGCCGCAGGCCGCGAGCACGCCGACCTGGCGCATCCCGCCGCCGAGCTGCTTGCGCACTTTGCGGCAGCGCTCGATCACGTCGGCATCCCCCACCAGCACCGATCCGACGGGGCACGACAAGCCCTTCGACAGCGCGAACCACAGGAGGTCGGCGCGCTTGCCGTACTCGGCCGGATCGATGCGCTCGGCGACGATCGCGTTCCAGAGCCGAGCGCCGTCGAGGAGGATCGGGATCCCGCGCGCGCGCGTCAGCGCGCGGATCGCGTCGAGCACCGCGAGCGGCTGCACGACGCCGCCCGCGATGTTGTGGGTGTTCTCGAGGCACACGAGCGCGGTGCGTGGGAAGTGGACGTCTTCGCCGCGGATCGCCGCCTCGATCGCCGCCGCATCGAACACGCCCGCGCGCGCCGGGACGGTCCGCAACTGCACCCCGGAGATCAATCCCGCGGCGCCCGCCTCGAACAACACGATGTGGCTGGTCGGCTCCGCGAGGATCTCGTCGCCCGGTTGCGTGAAGACGCGGATCCCGATCTGGTTCGCCATCGTCCCGGTCGGCACGAACAGCCCCGCGCCGCGGCCGAAGCGCGCCGCCGCCATCTCTTCGAGCCGGCGCACCGTCGGGTCCTCGCGGTACACGTCGTCGCCCACCTCCGCGCGCGCCATCGCTTCGCGCATCTGCGGAGTCGGCGTCGTGAGGGTGTCGCTGCGGAAGTCGGAGACGCGATCGCTCATCGGGGCGGGAACGGGGCCTTTCTCGAGCCGGGAGGGACGAGACCCTATGCGCGCGACGGAACCGGCGTCAAGACGAACGCCACGGCGCGATCAACGCGAGGTCGGCGACGATCCACGCGAGCGCCGCGAGACGCAGCCAACGGTCGCGCAGCAGCAGTCGCGCCGGATCCTCGCCGTCGGCCGAATGCGTGAAGCACCAGGATGCGCGCAGCACGCCGGCAATCGCGATCGGCGCGGTCCACAGGAGGCGGCGCGAGCCGAACTCGTGTACGGTTCGCGGGGCGATCGTGTACGCGACGTAGGCGCCGATCAGCGCGACGCCCGCTGCCCACGCGAGCGAGCGCGCGACGAGCGGCGTGTACGGCGCGCGCAATCGCGGACCGCCGGCGCCGAAGCGCGTCGCTTCGGCCGCGCGCTTCCCGAACGCGAGGAAGACGGCGACGAGGGACGCACACCCGATCAGCCACGACGAGACGATGACTCCGCTCGCCGCGCCGCCCGCGAGGACGCGCAGGAGGAAGCCGGTGCCGATGACGATCACGTCGACGATCGGGATGCGCTTTGCGAACGCGCTGTAGAGGAGGCCGAGCACGGCGTACGCGGCGAGATACGCGAGCACGCCGCGGCGATCCGCCGCCGGCGCCAGCGCGGCGATCACGAACGAGACGATCAGGAGAGCGCGCGCCACAGCGATCGCCGTCTTCACCGGGAGCGCGCCCGACGCGACCGGTCGCGACCGCTTCGCCGGATGCATCCGATCGACGTCGCGATCGATGACGTCGTTCCACAGGTAGTTCGCGCTGGCCGCGGCGCAGAACGCAAGCGTCGCGGCGATCGCGCCGATCACCGCTGATGGATCGGCGAGGCGGCGGCCGAAGAGGACCGGGAGGAGGACCGCCGCATTCTTCACCCACTGCCACGGCCGCAGCGCGCGCAGGAGCGCCGCGGCCCGCGACTCGGACGGCTCGACGCCGCCGCTCACGAGCATGCCCACGCCGCGAGGAAGCCCGCGATCCGCTCGATCTCGTCGCGCCCGAACACGGGATCGCGCCCCGCGTCGGCAGGCGGCGGGTCGGCGACGATCGCGATGCGCGCGCCGCGCGATCGCGGATCGACGCGCGCGCCGTCCGGCCCGATCACCTCGACGCACGGTAGCCGCTCGGACCGCCAGCTCTCGACGATCAGCAGATCGACGCGCGGGATCGCGGTCAGGAGGTCGGCGAGGCGCGGCTCGGTCGCCGCCCGTCGAGTGATCTGCACGCGGTCCGGCCCGACGAGCGCGACGGCGCCCGCTCCGGCGGCCTCGAACCGTTCGCTGTCCTTGCGATTCGCGGGCGGCGCGGCGGCGTTTTCGATCGCGTGATGCGTGTGCTTCACGGCGCCGACTTCGAAGCCGCGGCGCGTCAGCGCGCCGATCACGCGCTCGATCAGCGTGGTCTTCCCCGACCCCGAGACCCCCACGAACGAGACGGCGCGCATGCGCCGGATGATAGGGCGGCGGCGAGCGGGCGCGAAATGCCCGTTGTCGTCAGCTCTGCGTCGTGATCGGCGACACCGGCGCGGCCGGCGCGACCGCGGTCCCGTCGAACACCGCGCGCACGCGCTCGACGATCTTCATCGGGGAGAACGGCTTGGTCATGTACTCATCGACGCCGAGCGTCAGCCCCTTCACTCGATCCGACTCCTGGCCCTTCGCCGTCAGCATGATCACGTAGCTCGACTTCAGGTTCGGGTCGTTCTTCACTTCCTCGAGCACCTCGAAGCCGTTCTTCTTCGGCATCATCACGTCGAGCAGGATGATCGCCGGCTGCTCCGCGCGAATCTTCAGGAGCGCTTCCTCGCCGTTCGTCGCCTCGGAGACCGCGTACCCTTCCTTCTGCAGCACGAATGCGAGCGAGCGCAGAATGAACGGCTCGTCGTCGACGACCAGGATTCGCTTGTCCGACATCGCGGTTCTCCCGAGTCCTGCGGCCGGCCCCGTCGCGGCGCGACGATGCCGAACCATCGACTCTCATCGTCTGCTGATCGGACGGAGCTTGATGCGAATCGGTTCCGGCTCGGCTGGACCCGCCGTCCGCGCGAGGCGGGTGAGGTTCCGGTTCCCGCGCCGTTGATACGCGACGCGATCCATCGTCCGGTCCATGAGCAGCAGGCCGTAGCCGCTTTGGCGCGGCACCCCTTCGTTCGGCGGCGGAGGCGGCGCGGCCGGCGGCTCGAACACGCGACCGCGGTCGCGGATGCTCGCGCGGAAGCGGCCGGCGTCGACGCGGACCAGGAGCTCGACGATCGCCGGCTCGCCGGCGCGGTACGCGTGCCGGGCGACGTTCGTGAGCGACTCCTGGAGTCCGAGGAGGATCTCGTCGATCTCCTCGCGGCGGAACCGGCGCTCGCTGTCCGTGTCGAGCAACGTCTCGACGACGGCGCGCGCGCGCGCGATCGACATGCCGGACGCGTCGAACCGGACGCGAACGGTGAATGCGGTGGCCGACATGCCGTGTCTCGTCGGCTCGCGGGCGCATTCGTCTTGAGGAAGACTTCCCGATTCGCGCGGTTCAGAAGCAGGCGAGCGTGACGATCCCGAGCGGGATCAGCCACGCGGCGAACCACGGCAGGCGGCCGCGGCCGGCGATGAACGTCAGCATTCGCAGCGCGAGAAGCCCGGTGATGAAGCTCGCGACGATTCCCGCGGCGATCCCGAATTGTTGATCGCGCGGGACGCCGCTCAGATCCTTGAGGTCGACCAGCACGGCGCCGGTGATCACGGGCAGCGACACG
>CAZBOK010000032.1:0-20030 GCA_964493525.1 uncultured Phycisphaeraceae bacterium
CAAGCCGGCCGACAAGGCGAAGTACATCGAGGCGTTCTTCTCGAACGTCGACTGGGCCGCCGCGCAGGCGCGGTTGGGGTGACGACGGCCATCGGATTCGGGTGACGTGCGGCCCGGGACCGACTGGGCCTCCCGCCGGGAATCTGCATCCACGCAAGGGCTCGCCGCGAACTCTCTGCTGCGGACCGAGAACGGTCCGCAGCCTCACCCTGGGAGTTCGCGAATGCTCGGCTCGATCTTGCTCCTCTCGACGTTGTCCGGCGGCCCGGCTCACGACTTCGGCGCGGAGGACGCCATGCGTTGGATCACCGTCAACGACACCGTCATGGGTGGAGAGTCCCGGTCGCAAGTCTCGTTCACGCCGGGCGGGACGATGGTGTTCAGCGGCGACCTGTCGCTCGAGAACAACGGCGGCTTCACCTCGGTGCGCTCGGTGAACGTCGACTACGACCTGGCGGGGACCGACGGGGTCGAGGTCTCGGTGCTCGGAGACGGACGCACGTACATCTTCTCGCTGGAGTTGGCGGGCGTCCCGATTCCCGCCGGCGGCTACTGGCAGGAGTTCTCAACCCGCGCCGGTGAGAAGACCACATCGAGGTTGCCGTACAGCCAATTCGTTCCGACCAGCTTCGGGCGCTCGCTGAAGGGTCTGCCCGCGGTCGACCCGGCCAAGATCCGCTCGATGCAGGTCTACCTGTACGACAAGAAGGCGGGCCCCTTCCGGATCGAGCTGGACTCGATCGCCGGCTACGTCGGAAACGGCGATACCCCGGCGGCCGTTCTCGCCGCGAAGGGCTCGGAGTTCTTGCCGAAGAACTGCTCCACGCTCGCTTCGCTTCTCGCGAAGACGGGTCTCGATCGCGCAGTCTCGGCGCGCTCGGCGTTCACGCTCTTTGCTCCGACCGACGCCGCGTTCGCAGCCCTCCCGAAGGACGTCGTCGATCGACTGCTCGCGGAAGAAAATGCGGAGGCGCTCGAGAAGGTCTTGCTGCACCACGTTCTCGGCTCGACGGTCACGGCGTTCAACGCGGTGCGCGCGCATCAGGCGACCGCCCTCGACGGCGGGCCCGTTCGGATCCTGGCAGACGGCGACGGCATCCGCGTGAACGGCGCGCGGGTCGTGGAAGCGGACCTCCTGCGCGGCGCGGGCGTGGTGCACGTGATCGACGCCGTGCTGGTCCCGGAGGATCTCGAGCTCGCCGCTCCGCCGATGAGCTCGGCTTCAGCATCGAAGATCTTCGAAGGCGCGATCCGGCGCGGCGTGCCGCTGTTCAACGAACACAATGAAGTGGCGTGCGCGGCGATCTACGCGACGGCGATCGAGGCGGTGCTCGGCCTGTCCCGAAACGTGCTCGACGAAAACCAGCGTCGCGACCTGCGCGATGCGCTCGCCCGCTCAGAAACTCAACCGGCCCGCGAGGCGTCGTGGACGCTGAGGCGGGCGATCGACTCCGCCCTCACGGCCCTTCGCGCTCGAACTTGAACCGCGAGTCGCCGGCGACGACGGTGATGCTTCGTTCTTGCGGCTTCTCGACGCGGACGCCACCCGCGCAGCGCAGCTCGATCCTCACCGTGGGCAGCGCGGTATCGGCCGGCATCAACGAGAACGATTCATACGTCGCGGTGGAATCGCCTGGCTTCGACGCGACCGGATAGAACCACCGCAGCGGCGGCCGGTCGCGGAACACCAGCCCCGTGAGGTGGTCCCCGTTCCACAGGAAGCCCGCGTACGCCGTGTCGCGCGCGGCCACGCAGCGGACCCACACGACGATGCCGTCGTCGAACGGCGCCGGGCCGAGCGTCGCGTGCGAGCTCCAAGCGCCCACCTCCGCCGTGCGGTTCTCGATGATCGACTTCACCCGCGCGACGAACGCGCCCGGCTCGCGTGGTCCTCGATAGTGCTTGCCGAGCTCGGCGTAGTCGCCGGACTGCATCGCAGTCACGATCGCGTCGGTCGTCCTGCTCACCTCGATCCGCGCCGCGAGATCCTTCGCTCCCGGATCGGAGAGGACCGCGAACGCCGCGGAGTCCTTGGCGTCGATCCGCAGCGCCCCGTTGGCGCTTTCGACCTCGAACGTCGCGCCGTCGAGCGCGCCGCCACGGCAACGATAGGTGCCGTGCGCGGCGGCCGACTCGGACGGGTCGACCTGCCGCGACGGCGAAGGAAGCGGTCGCGACTGCCCGTTGAGGAAGTCGATGATGCCTTCACGCACGTGGTCGGCGACCCACTCCGATCGCGTCGACGTGACGAACACGAGGCGTGACTTCTGCGGGTGCCACCACAGGTCGGCGGAGAGCACCCCGTTCCCACCGTTGTGCGTGCGGATCTGACCGCCGAGCGGCGAGGAGAACACCGACCAGCCGTAGCCGTAGAAGGTGTCGCCGCCTTCGCTGATGCGCGGGACGAACAGCTCCTCGCAGTGCGTCTCGTCGAGGACCTTCGCCTGGTCGAGTGATTCGATCCAGCGCCGCATGTCGGCGAGCGTCGTCAGCATTCCGCCGTTGCCGCGCAGGTGCCAGCCCGGTCCGTCGGCGTGCCAGTTCTTGTCGATCGGCAGGCCCCACCGCTCGCCGTTCCGGTAGCAGCAGGCGATGCGCGCGCGCGCCGGCTCCGGCAGGACGTAGCCCGTGTCCTTCATCCCGAGCGGCTCGAAGAAACGCTCGCGCAGGAACGCCTCGTAACCCTTGCCGGTGACCTTCTCGACCACGATGCCGAGCAGCGCGAAGCCGACGTTCGAGTAGCTGTAGGACGAGCCGGGCTCGAAGTCGAGTTTCGCGGCGAGCGCGAGCTTCACGTAGTCGTCGGCGCCGATGTAGTCCTCGTCGCGGCCGATCTCGCCGGGGAACCCGGCCGAGTGCGTGAGCAGATGCTCGAGCGTGATCCCCGCCTTGTCGGCCGGAACCGGACCGACGTACTTCGAGAGGAGATCGCTCACCGCGAGCTTCTTGTCCTGGTCGAGCGCGAGGATCGCCGCGGCCGTGAACTGCTTGGTGATCGAGCCGACGTCGAAGATCGAATCGAGGGGCATCGGCTTGTGTGCCTCGACGTCGGCGAGGCCGAACGCCCGGTCGATCACGACTTCGCCGTCGTCGATCGCGAGCACCGCGCCGCTGAAGCCGCGTCCCGCGAGCCGCTCGAGCCAGGTCTCCGCGGGCGAAGGCGCGCCGGCGGCGGGCGCGGCGGCCACGGCTCGCGCTGCGAGCGGGGAAAAGAGGCCTGCCGCGACGACGAGCAAGGGAAGGAGTGGCATGATTGCGAACCTCGATGCGCAGGAGTGGAGGACGCGGAGGGATCGGTCGGTGGTCGCGTCGCCCCTTCATACCGGCGCGAGGCGGTGGGTGTTGACGGCGCGGCGAGATCGGCGGCGAAGCGACATGAAGTGTCACGGTGACACCCGCGAGGCGGGCGACGCCTGGAAGCCGGTTCCGCTGCCGGGCGCGGCCCCGTTCTACCTTCGACTCGCCGACGCGATCGCGCGCGACATCGAGTCCGGCCGACTCGCGGACGGCGCGCGCCTGACGTCTCAGCGCGACCTCGCGAAGACCTTGCGCGTCACGCTCGGGACGGTGACGCGCGCGTTCGCCGAAGCGAAGCGGCGCGGCCTGATCGCCTGCGAGACCGGGCGCGGCTCGTACGCGCGCAAACCGGCGCCCCGCCCGATGGAGTTCGACGTCGAGCGCGCGACCGACCCGTCACTCTTCGATTTCGGGCCGAGCAATTCCCTGCGGATCGATGCGCTCGAGCGCGCGGCGCTGCGCGACGTCTTCGCCGCGATGGCGCGGCGCATCGACGCGATCGCGAAGATTCGCGCGCCCGACTTCGTCGCGGACGATCGCGTGCGCGGGCTCGTCGCCCCGCACCTCGCGCGCATCGGACTGCCGTTCGCGCCGCCGGACGACGTGATGCTGGTGTGTCAGGGGGCGCAGCAGGGAATCGCCGCCGTCTTCGGCGCCCTCGCGCGACCGGGCGACATCGTGCTCACCGAGAGCCTCACCTATCCCGGGATCCGCAGGCTCGCCGAGGCGATGCGGATCCGACTGCATCCCGTGCGCGTCGACAAGCACGGACTCGATCCCGAGGCGCTCGACGCCGCCTGCCGCAAGGCCGCTCCGAAGCTGCTCTATTGCGTGCCGACGTTGAACCCCGCGACCGCGACGCTGACGCCGGACGCGCGCCGGCGCGAGATCGCGCAGGTGCTCCTGCGACACGGCACCTGGCTCCTCGAAGACGACGACGACAGCTGCATGGCGACCGTCGTGCCGCCGCTCGCCGCGCGCGTGAAGTCGCGTGCCTGTTTCCTGCTCGACTCCACCAAGCTCATGACGCCCGGCCTGCGCCTCGCCTACCTCGTCGTTCCCGCGGCGCTCGCGCGGCACATCCGCGGCGCGGTGCAGACCCTCTCGTGGGCGCCCGCGCCGCTGCAGAACGAGATCGGAGCGCTGCTCCTCGAACTCGGCCACTCGGCGAAGCTCGTGGCCGCGCGCCGTGCGGAAATCGCGAATCGGCACGCGATCGTGCGGAGCACGCTCCCGCGATCCTCGGGTTTCCGTTACGACCTGCCGCGCGGAGCCCACCATCTATGGCTCGAGCTCGATCCGCTCGGGCCGCGACTGCGCGCGGAGACCGCCGTTGCGTCGGCGATGCGGGCCGGGGTTCGCATCGTCGGCCCCGACGCGTTCGTCGTGCCGCCCGCGACGCAGCCGCGCGCGGTGCGCGTGTCGCTCTCGGCCGAAGCCGATCGCACCCGTTTCGTCGAAGGACTCGCGCGGTTGAAGGCGGCGCTCGCGCCCCATTGAGCGGCGCAGCGCGCCGCGCGCGGATCGAGGCGGCCGTGAAGTCGCCACCCAAGAGCGAGCTGCCAGCTCCGCGCGGTCGCGACCGGCGAAGGCCGAGGCGGCCTCTCGATCGGATCGCGCCAGCCGTCGAACCAAGCACCCGACGAGTACGGATCGACGACTCCGCGAACTTCGATGCCGTGTCTTCGTGCGTTGTGCAGCACGTAGAGCAGCGTGTTCCGCACGTCGAGCGTCGACCCCAGCACTCGCGCGTGGAACCGATCCGCGAACACGCGCCCCGTCCGATTCACTGCCGAATTCAAACGCCGTGCGATCCGCACGAGCAGCCCCTGCATCCCGCGCGACAACGCCGTCCTGCACTCCGCCTCGACGACGAAGTGCAGGTGACTCGACATCACCGAGAACTCGCACAATCGAAACCCGCGCCGCTCGCGTCCGCCGATGAACGCGACCTTCAGCGCTCGCGCGACGAGGACGCTCCGCAGCGTCGGAAGCCCCTCGACGACGCGCACCGTCACATGCACCGGCGTCCACCGCGAGAAGTCCACCCGCCGCGCATGCGCGACCCGTCGCAGTCCGACGGTCCGCTTCCGCCCCGCGCGATCACGACGTCCCCCCCAACCCGATCGCGTCTCCAAGAACGCCTCCCGATCCAAGTCGCCGGGGCCGCAAGAGCCCAGAGACCGAGCGACCTCATCCGCCGCGCGTCGACATCGAGCCCCGACCCTCGCGGTCTCAGGGGCGCGATGACGATGCGCGGCGGATGAGGCCGCGTCGCCAGCACCCACGGCGTCCTCCTCCCATCACGCCCTTGCCGGTCTCCGCGCCCCCCGCCCCCCTCACATCCCCAACTTCCCCGGGCACAGCACGCCGTTCGGATCGAGCCCGTGCTTGATCCTGCGCAGCATCTCCATCCCCGCGTCGCCGAGCTGGTCCTTCATGAACGGCGCCAACCGCATCCCCACGCCGTGGTGGTCGTTCAGCACCGCGCCGGCATCGAGCGCCGCGTGCGTCGCGTCCGCGATGATCTTGTCGTGCAGCGCGAGCGCTTCGTCCAGCTTCTCCGGCGCCTTCGGGATCTTGAAGCGCGCGTAGATCATCGAGCCCCACGGGTACCAGTGCGAGAAGTGCGTCCCGAGGAAGAGGTTCCATTTCGGATCGGCGGCGCCGCGGATCGCCTTGGTGACCGCGTGGTACACGGGGACGATGTGCGTGAAGTCCGCGACGACGTCGATCGTCGCCCACATCGCCGGAAGCACGGGCGCGTGCGGCGGCTCGTAGAACGCATAGCGATCGGTCCACCACTTCTTCGCGACGTCGCCG
Source organism: uncultured Phycisphaeraceae bacterium (assembly GCA_964493525.1). Taxonomy (GTDB): domain Bacteria; phylum Planctomycetota; class B15-G4; order B15-G4; family JADJEK01; genus CAZBOK01. The sequence continues at coordinate 6,121 of CAZBOK010000032.1, forward strand.
CCGAGATCCTCGCCCTTCATCTCCTTGCAGATCCGCGTGACCGCGGCGGCCTCGGCGTCGACGAGCTCCGCGTGCTCGCCGTCGCACGTGATCACGAACGTCGGGCAATCGATCGCGGCGTGCACCACCTTCTCGAGCACCTTGGTCGCCGACGGCTCGTCGTAGAGTCGCATCACCGCCGGCCGGAGCCCGCTCGTCATGATGCGGCGCCCCGCTTCGACGCCGTCCTCGAGCCGGCGGAACGCGAAGCACAGGAACGCGGTCTTCGCCGGTTGCGCGCGCAACTGCAGCGTCGCCGCGGTGATCACGCCGAGCGTCCCCTCCGAGCCGATCAACAGCTGCGTCAGCTCCGGCCCCGCCGCGTGACGCGGGACGCGCGGCGTGTGCACGATCTCGCCCGTCGGCAGCACGATCTCGACCGCGAGCACGTGGTCCTCGATCTTGCCGTACTTCGTCGACAGCACGCCCGAGCCGCGCGCCGCGATCGACCCGCCGACCGACGCCCACTTCGCCGACGCCGGGTAGTGCGTGAAGCGCAGGCCCTGCGCGTTCAGCGTCTGCTCGAAGCGCGAGACGATCACGCCGGCCTCGACTTCCGCGGTGAGCGACGCGCGATCGATCGCGCGCACGCGATCGAGTCCGCGCAGGTCGAGCAGGATGCCGCCGCGGTCCGCGTTCGCCGCGCCCTGCACACCCGACGCGCCGCCGACCGGCGTGACCGGGAGCTTGCGCTCGTTCGCGAGCTTCAGCACCGCCGCGACCTGCTCGACCGTCGTGACCTTCGCGATCCAGTCCTGGCGCGAGAGCGGCTGCTCGTGCGACGCCGCGACGATCGACAGCCAGCTCATGTCGCCGGTGAAGCCGCGGCGCGCCGCGTCGCCCGTGACGACCCGATCCGCGCCGACGATCTTCGCGAGCTCGCTCTCGATCCCTTCGGTTCCCGCGGTCACGCGTCGCCCATCGTCTTGCCCGCGGTCCAGTCGCGGTTCTTCACGTCGACCTTCACCTTCTCGAGCTCGTGCACCGCGTCGATCAGATGGTTCGCGAACCGACGGAACGCGACCTCACCCTTCTCGGCGTCGCCGCGCTCCGGGTTCCCCATCACGCCGGTCGGCGTGAACTCGGCGTGCTCGAACGGGAAGTTGAAGTACTGGTACCCCTGGAATTCCGCGTCCGGCATCCCGTCGTTCTTGCGCCACGCATCGCCGAGCCACGCCGGCGCTTTCGCCTTGCTCAACTTCGCGCGCTCCATCCGCACCAGCCGCGGATTGTGCGTGAGGCACTGGCTCGTCTCGAGCTCGCCCGCGTGCCAGCCCGGCGTCTCCTCCGGCGGACCCTCGAGCACGTCCTTCAGCATGCCGATGTAGCGCTCGGCGTACGGCTTGTAGTACGCGATCAACGCGCCGGTCTCGTTCCTCAGCTTGCGCAGCACGGGGTCGACGACCTTCACGTTCGAGCCGTGGCCGTTCACGAAGATCAGCCGGTTGAAGCCGTGGTGGATGAGGCTGCGGCCGATGTCGTACAGCAGGTTGAGGTAGGTCTCGACGCGCAGCGTCACGGTGCCCGTTCCCTCGCCGGGACCGCGCAGGTGCTGCGGCGAGTACCCGGTCCAGATCGTCGGCGTGTAGAGGATGCCGGCCTGCTCGCCCGCGCGGCGCGCGACCTCGAGCGACGTGATCGTGTCGCAGTAGAGCGGCAGGTGCGGGCCGTGCTGCTCGAGCGATGCTTTCGGGATCAGGATCGTGTCGGAGTGCTTCAGGTACTCCTTCACGTCGACGCACGTGAGGTCGCCCAGGCAGAACGACGGGATGTCGAGGTCGAGCGTCTTGCGCCGCGGCGCGTGCGCGATGTCCTGGTGAACCGGTGCGCGCGGCGGCTTGCCGTGGCCGTTTGGCGGACTACCGGGCGCGACGCGGCTCGCGGGGGTCGGCGACGCGGGCGACTTCACGTTCTTGGTCTTCGGCATGACGGTCTCCTCCTGCGAGCCGGAGCGCGGCGGCGAGCGCCGCGTCGGCGAACGAATCATCGTTGACGTGGGCGTCGATCACCGTGCGCGGGATCGACGGATTCAATCGGGCCGCGAGCTCGGCGCGGAATGCGTCGTCGGCGGCGGCGTCCTCGAACTCGCCGCCGGGGCGGTTCGGGATCGAGAGGCCGCGCGCCGGGATCAACAACTCGATCGGGCCGACGGCGGCGTTCGCGCGCTCGGCGATCGTGCGCGCGATCGCGACCTGCTCGTCCTTCGTCACGCGCACCAGCGTGAACTCGGGGTTGTGGAAGTAGCTCGCGCGGCCGCGCCACGCGTCCGGCACTTCGGCGCGCGGACCGCACACGACGAAGTCGACGCAGCCGGGGACGACGAGCTGCGGCACGCCGCGCGCACCGGCCGCGACGAGGCGCGGCGACGGCGGGCGATGGAACCCGCCCGCGATCTCGGCGGCGACCTCCGACAGCGTGTAGTCGATCACGCACGCGAAGCTCGACCGATCGCGCTCGATCAGCTCCTCCATCGCGGCGCCCCCGGCGCCGTTCGCGTGGAACAGCACGAGGTCGTAGCCCGCGGCGTCGAGCCGCTCGCGGACGCGCATCAGCGGCCGCGTCGTGTTGCCGAGCATCGTCGCCGCGATCCGCGGACGCGCAGCGAGCGGCGGTCGCTCGGCGCGCGCCGCGAACGCGCGCGCCATCCCCGCGATCGCCGCGGCGGCGGACTCGAACAGATCGCGCGCGAGCCGATGCAGACCGAGGATGTCGATCACGGAGTGCATCACCATCACGTCCTTCGTCCCGACGAACGGGCCGAAGGTGCGACGACCGGACGCGATCGGAGAGACCAGGAGCTTCGGGAATCCGACCGGGAGCGCGCGCATCGCCGCGGCCGCGAGCACGCTGCCTTCCGCTCCGCCGAGCGCCGCGACGCCGTGGATCTTCCCCGCCGCGTGCAGCTCGAGCGCGATCGCGCGCACGCCGCCGAGCATCCGCTCCACCGCCTTGCCGCGGCTGCCCGACGCGCGGATCGCGTCGATGTCGGAGCCCGCCGCCCGCGCGACCGCACGCCGATCGAAGTCGGGCGCGATGCCGTCCGCCTCGCCGAGGATCCCCGAGTCGAGCACGAGCGTCGCGCACCCGAGCGCGCGAATCGCGTCCGCGAAGAACGCCGTCTCGCGCCCCTTGGTGTCGAGCGTGCCGATCAGGAGGACGGTGGGCGGGGGCGCGGCTCTCCGCTCTCGGCTTTCAGCTTTCAGGGTAGGCACGAACGGGCGCTCAGCGACTCAATTGGAAGAAGCCGAAATCGGAAAGCCGAACGCCGAACTCCGCCCGCGCGCCTCACCGCTCCGACTTCCGGATGTGCGCGATGCAGTTCTCGAAGTGCTTCGAGTATTCCGCGTCGCTCATCAGGTCGGAGCCGTGGTCGCGGATGAACTTCAGCTCTTCGGCGGTTGCGGTGGTGCCGGCCGCCTCGGCTTTCTTCGCGAGCGGCGTGCGGTCCATCGGCACCACGAACTCGGTGGTGAGGAAGCCGCCGTAGCCGACCTCCTTCAACGTGCTGAGCAGCGCGGGCCAATCCCACGTGCCTTCGCCGGGCGGACGCCGGTTGTTGTCGGCGATGTGGAAGTCGACGAGGCGCTTGCCGATCGCGCGGATCGCGGCGAGCGGGTCCTCCTCCTCGATGTTGATGTGGAACGCGTCGAGCGTGACGCCGACGTCGTCGCCGACCGCGTTCGCGAGCGCGAGCGCCTGGTCGTGGCGGTTCAGGAAGTTGGTCTCGAAGCGGTTCAGCGGCTCGATGCCGATCTTGATGCCGACCTTGCGCGCGTGGTCGGCAACGCGGTTCATCCCCTCGACCGCCCAGCCCCACTCGGTCTCGGGGTCGGCCATCGCAGTGATCTTGCCGACCTCGCTCGGCACGATCGTCATCACCTGGCCGCCGAGTTCCTTCGTCAGCGTGAGGCAGTCCTTCAGGTATTCGATCGAGCCGAGGCGGATGTATTTGTCCGCGTGGATCAGGTCGCGGCTCTTCAGCATGATCGAGACCGAGCCCCAGCACTCGACCTTGTGCTTCTTCAGCGACTCGCGCGTCGCGCGCGGCTCGTACTTCGCGGGCTCCCCCATGATCTCGATGCCGGCGTAGCCGAGCCGGTGGAGGCGGGCGAGCGTCACTTCGAGCGGCTCGGGCCGCATCCAGTTGTGCGCTGCGAGACGGAACGACATGGGATTCCTCCGGAGGCGGTCACCGCGCGGGGCGGACATGATGCCACGCGGTCGATTCGCGCGACAGGTGCGGAGCCTGTTCTACAATCGCGCGCGCCCCACCCCATCGTTCGAGAGGCCCGTCTTTGCCGACTCCTGCGCCGCGCTTCGACCGCGCGGGCCAACTCCGCGCCGTGCTCGATGCCGCGCTGTCGTATTGGGCGACGATCCGCCGGCAGTCCACCGCGGGTCACGACCTCCGCGGTCCGCTGAACGCGATGATCCTGAACCTCGCGCTCCTGCGCGACGACAGCAGCAAGGGCAGCGGGCCGATCGCGGAGCGCGAGCGGGGCGTGCTCATCGACGCGCTGAACGCCGAGGTGCGCCGACTGGACGAGATGCTGAAGCGGTCGCTGCTCTCGCGCGAGGAGCTCGGTCCCGTGCTGCCCGCCGACGGGCTGGACGCCCACGCGCTCGTCGCCGGCGTCGTCGAGCTGGTGCAGCCGATCGCCACGGCGAATCGAGTCGAGCTCACGGCCGATCCTCCGGCGGCGCCGGTGCGGGCGCGCGGCGAACCCGAGCGGCTGCGGCAGCTCGTGATCGGCGCCGCGGCCGAGTTGTTGCTCGAGCTCGAGCCCGGCGCGCGCATGACGATCGGCGTCGTCGACGGCGGTGACGGCGTGCGGATCGTGCTGCGCGCCACCGGCGCGACGCGATCCCCGAGCGGATCGGTCGGCGGCGAGGTCGCGCGCGCCGCAGCAGCGGAGCTCCACGCCCGAGTCGTCGCGTCTCCGCGGTCCGACGACGGCCCGTTGACGATCGAGATCCTGCTACCCTCTCCATCCGTGATGAAACCGGAGTCCACCTCGTGACCGCCTCCCAAGCGTCCAATCCGCTCGCGTTGATCGTGGAAGACGACGACGCCACGCGCACCTCGCTCGCGGAGCTCGTCCGCCGCCTGAGTTTCGACGTGACGACCGCGGCGACGCTGACGGAGGCGCGCGAATCGCTCGCGCGACGCAAGCCGACGGTGGTGCTCTCCGACCTCGTGCTGCCCGACGGAAGCGGCCTCGATCTCCTGGACGAGCTCGCGGGTCCGCCGCCCGTCGATCTCGTGTTCATCACCGGTCAGCCGAGCGTCGACACGGTCATCTCGGCGCTCCGCGCCGGCGCGCGCGATTTCCTCACCAAGCCGATCGACGTCGAGCGCCTGAAGCAGATCCTGCGCGACGTCGCGAAGACACGCGAGGCGCTCGCGACCGGCGGCGCGCAGACGTTGGAGCAAGCCGAGCGGACCGGCACGTTCGGCCACATCGTCGGGCGCTCGCCGCCGATGTTGAAGCTGTTCCGCGAGGTCCAGCGCGTCGCGAACACCGAGGCGACCGTCCTCCTGCAGGGCGAGACCGGGACGGGCAAGGAGCTCGTCGCGAGCACGATCCACGAGATGAGCGACCGCCGCGACGGCGCGTTCGTGCCGCTCAACTGCGGCGCCGTTTCGGGCACGCTGATCGAGAGCGAGCTGTTCGGTCACGAGCAGGGCAGCTTCACCGGCGCGACGCGCCGGCACGTCGGCGTGTTCGAGCGCGCGCACGAGGGCACGCTGTTCCTCGACGAGATCACCGAGATGCCGCTCGAGCTCCAGGTGAAGCTCCTGCGCGTGCTCGAGACCCGCTCGTTCACGCGGGTCGGCGGCGAGAAACCGATCGAGAGCGCGGCGCGGCTCATCGCCGCGACCAACCGCGCGCCGGAGGAGGCCGTGCGCGCGGGCAAGCTGCGCGAGGACCTCTTCTACCGCCTGCGCGTCTTCCCGATCAGCCTGCCGCCGCTCAACCGACGCGGCGACGACGTGACCCTCCTGGCGAACCGGTTCCTGGAGGAGCTGAACTCCGCGCAGAGCAGCGAAAAGACGTTCGCGCCCGAGGCGCTCGCGTGGCTCAAGCAGCAGCCGTGGCCGGGCAACGTGCGCGAGCTGCGCAACGTCGTGCAGCGCGCCTACATCATGTCCGACTCGGTGATCGACGTCGCGTGCCTCGAAGTGCGCGACGACAGCGTGAAAGCCGCGTCGCCGAGCGCGGACGCGATCGTGGTCACCGTCGGCTCGACGATCGCCGAGGCGGAGCGCCTCCTGATCCTCGCCACGCTCGAACGCTTCGACGGCGACAAGCATCGCGCGGCGAGCGTGCTCGGGATCAGCGTGAAGACGCTGTACGCGCGACTGAGCGTCTACAACGCCACGCGCTGATCGCGCCGGGAGCGCGCACCGCGTTCAGTCCTTCAGGTCGCGCCACGCCTTCTTCACGCCCTCGGCCAGGCTGTCGACCGACGCGCGCACGCGGTCCCGCACCTCGTTCCACTTGCTCTCGGTCGCGTCGGCCAGCTCGGCCAAGCGAGCGCGGACGGTCGCCGCCTCCGACCGCAGCGTCGCGACGGCCGCATCGAGCTTCTCGCGCGCCGGCCCGCTCTCTTCCGCGGCCTTCGCCTGGAGTTTCGCCAGCTCCGACTCGACGTCGTCGAGACGCTGCTCGAGGCTCGTCATGAACTCCTCCTTCTTCGCGAAGGTGTAGTCGCGCATCGCGTCGACGGCCTCGCGCGTCTCCTTCCGCACGGGCTCCGCCTCCTTGTCGCATGCCGTCGCGCCGGTCATCGCGCTCAACACGATCCAGTGGATGATCCGCATGGTTCTCTCCGGTCGGGACCAGAACAGGGCAAGGGCGCGCGGAGCTTCGGCACTCCGCGCGCCCCTGACATGGGACGACGTCGAGGATCGTCGTCCCGCGTTGGGGCCGGGCCCGTCAGCGACCGACCCCGGTCTGTTCGCGCACGATCGAGTCGAACGCTTCGTCGAGGACGTCCTCCACGTAGAAGCGCTGCTCGCCGTACTTCTGCTCGAGCTTGCCGGCCAGCACGTCGAGGTTGCCATCGATGTCGTCGAGCTCGTCACTGGTGAGCTTCGACCAGCGCTCCTGGATCAGCTTCCGCATGCGGACCCAGTTGGCACGGAGAATCGAAGAGTTCATCGAGACCTCCCGTGGTCCTTCGGCTTCGGTCCGCGGCGCCGAGTGCAAGGTCTGTGCCGGAGATCGGACGGCGATGCCACGCCGCACCCTTCGTCACCGCGGACGATTCGCGCCGCCTCGGGCGCTCCGATCGCGCGCGCATTCTGCAATTCTCCGCCGCGATGCCGAGCGCGAAGCGCTTACGGCGCCCGCATGGCGCTTTCGACGACTCTCCGCACGGCACACGAAGCGCGCAGATCCCGCCGCGCGCCGGCGCTCCTTACAGTCGATCTCCGACGGCACGAATTCTCACCGGACGCACCTCTTGGATCGGTTCCCCGACCCGTCGAATCCCGTCATGGCGGACGCCGTCCGGCGCGGCTGCCGGCTCGCGCGCGCGTGCGGTCTTGGAATCGTCGCGGCCGGCGTCGCGGCTCTGCCCTGGCATTGGATCGGAGTCGATGCGCTCGCACGCGGCACGCGCTGGTTCGGACCGAACGAATCCGTCGCGTTCATCGCGTCCGGACTCGCGCTGATCCTGGTCGCCGTCCCCAAGACGAGAATCATGGCCGCGCTCGCCAGCGGCCTCGGGCTCGCCGTGGCGATGTTCGCTTCGCTCGTCATCGCGCATCACGACGGGTGGATCGAGACCCGAGTCGACGCCTGGCTCCCGTCGCTCCTGGTTTCCGGCGCACCCGACTATCGATCCGTCTCGATGTCGTCCCCCGCCGCGGGGTGCTTCCTCGCACTCGGTGTCGGGGTGACCGCGTCGAGCGCGGACGGACGCTTCTTCCACGCGATCCGCCAGACGTGCGCGCTGCTCGCGCTCTTCGTCTCCGGTGTCGTGCTCGCGGCGTTCCTGTACGGGTTCTCGGCGCCGAACAGCGCGATCGAGCCCGCGACCGGGACGCTCGCGACGTTCGTGGCGATGCTGGTGCTCGCGCTCGGGGTGCTGATCGCGCGCGCAGAGCGCGGTATCCCCCATCGATTGATGGAGGACTCGATCAGCGGACGCTCGCTGCGGCGCCTGCTGCCGCTCGCGATCGCGATCCCGGTCTCGACCGGACTCCTCGGCGTGTTCGTGGAGCGCCTGGGGTGGATCCCGGTCGGGATGATGCCGGCGTTGACGAGCATCGCCACCGCGATCGTGCTGGTCTCGCTGGTGTGGGAGCACGAGCGATCGGTCCGTTCGATCGAACGCGATCGCGCGGAGATCGAGCGCCTGTTCCGCAGCTCGTTCGAGAACACGTCCGCCGCGATGGCCTTGGTCGGCACCGACGGACGCTGGCTGCTCGTGAACGACCGCCTCTGCCGACTGCTCGGTGCCTCCCGCGAGTCGCTCATGATCGGGCGGTTCATCGACCTGCTGCAGCCCGACGATCGCGCGCGCCACAGCGAATTCCTGGAGCGATTGAAGCGCCCCGACGCGCAGGGCTTCGAGGGCGAACAGTTGATTGCGACGGCGGGCGGCAAGCGCGCGTGGGTGAACCTGCGCGTCGCGCCGCAGCGCGACGAGAGGGGCACGACGCAGCACTTCATCTACGTGATGCACGACGTCACCGCCCGCCGCCAGACCGAGGAACGGCTCCGCATGTACGAGCGCGTCGTGAACAGCGCGGCGACCGGGATCGCGATCTGCGATGCGCTGCACCCCGACCACCCGATCATGTTCGTCAACGACGCGTTCGCGCGGATCACGGGTTACCCGCGCGAGGAAGTGCTGGGCAAGAACTGCCGATTCCTCAACCGCGAAGCGCGGGATCAGGACGCGCTCGCTCGCGTCCGCACCGCGCTCGCCGAGGGCGCGGACTGCTCGGTCGTGCTGCTCAACCACCGCCGCGACGGCACGCCGTTCTGGAACGCGCTCACCATCTCGCCGGTGCGCGAGCCCGACGGCCGCGTCACCCATTGGGCCGGGATCCTCGAGGACGTCACCTCGCGCGTGGATGCGGCGGAAGAGCACAAACGCCTGCTCGCGCTCGCGCTCGGGGCCAAGGCGGAAGAGGAGCGCGCGAGCCGCGCGAAGGACGAGTTCCTGTCGATGGTGTCGCACGAGCTGCGCTCGCCGATGAACGCGATGAGCAGCTGGCTCTCGCTCATGCGCGTCGACGAGGCGCCGGAGACGCGGCGCCGCGCGATGGCCGTGTTCGATCGGGCGATCCGCCTGCAGGTGCGCTTGATCAACGACCTCCTCGACGCGTCGCGCATCGCGTCCGGCAAGCTCGAGCTCGCGGCCGACGTGTTCGGACTCGGCGACGTCGTGCGCGCGACGATCGACGCGTTGTCACCGAGCGCCGCGGCCGCGGGCATCGTGATCGAGCAGGCGCTCGATCACGACCCGGTGTTCGTGCGCGGCGACGAGGAACGCGTCGAGCAGGTCGTGCGCAACCTGCTCGACAACGCTCTCAAGTTCACGCGGCGCGGCGGTCACGTGCAGATCGCGCTGACCCGTCGCGGCCACGACGCCGAGATCACGGTCGCCGACGACGGCATCGGCATCGCGCCCGAGATCCTGCCGCACGTGTTCGATCGCTTCCGGCAGGAGAACCGCGGCGGCACGAAGAGCGGACTCGGCCTCGGGCTCTCCATCGTCCGCCACATCGTGCAGCGGCTCGGTGGGAGCGTCACCGCGGAGAGCGAAGGTGTCGGCAAGGGCGCGCGCTTCGTGGTGCGCCTGCCCACCGTCGACGTGAGCGACGGACGACTGCCGCGCGCCCGCACCGTCGGCGACGGCGCGCAAAGCCTCGCCGGACTCGACGCGCTGGTGGTCGAAGACGACGACGTCACGCTCGAAGCGCTGCGCCGGCTCATCGAGAACGCGGGCGCGACGGCGCGCACCGCCCCCACTCTCGAATCGGCGCTCGCGCAATGCGCCGAGCGACGCCCCGAGGTGCTGATCAGCGACATCCAACTCCCCGACGGCAGCGGACTCGACCTGATCCAGTCGCTCCGCGCCGGCGAGTCGGCGCGGACGCCGCGCGTGCTCGCGATCGCGACGACGGGAATCGCCTCGTACGCCGAGCGCCTGCGCGCACTGGCCGCGGGGTTCGATCACTTCCTGTCGAAGCCGGTCGACGCCGGTCGCCTGATCGGCATGCTCGCCGGGCACGAACGCGCCGCGCTGTCGCGGCGCGTTCTGCTGGTCGACAACGACGCCGCATCGACCGGGCCGCTCGCCATGATCCTCGGGCGCGAGGGGTTCGAGGTGCGCACTGCCGAGTCGGTCGCGGCCGGTCTCGACGCCGACGCGGCGTTCCGTCCCGAGATCGTGGTGACCGACTTCGGTCTGCCCGACGGCAACGGCGCGGAGTTCGCCAGGGAGCTGCGCCGACTGCGCGGCGATCAGACCCCGCGCATCGTCGCGCTCACCGGCCGGACCATGGACGACCTCGGCGCGGACGCGGCGTGCTTCGATGCCGTCTTGACGAAGCCCGTCGATGTCGCCGCGCTGATCGCGACGATCGCGCAGTCCGCCGCGCCGAGCGCTCCGCGAAGCTGATCAGCGCGCCGCCATCATCGCGATGCGACGCTTGAAGAACTCGAGCAGCCGCTGGCCCGTCTCGGTCTGCGTCGCGACCCACTCGGTGTGCCGCATCGCGAACGGGTTGCCGATCTCCGCGCGGAACTTCTCGAGGTAGGGCTGCACCTTCGCGAAGAGGAAGAGACCTTCGGCGTTCGTCTCGACCAGGTACTCGGCGTTCGCGATGCCGTGATGCGCCATGCCGTACACCATCTCCCAGAACGAGGAGATCTGGCGGAAGGCAGCGTTCATCGGATGGTCGGGCTTGGTGACGGCGAAGAACTCGTCCCAGTTCTTCGGCAGGAACTTGAAGGTCATCATCGCGCGCGACTCGCGCATCACGCTCTCGCGTCGCAGTTCGTAGAGCTTGAGCGTCAGCTCGGCGTCGCGGTAGTCGGGCTTTTCCTTCGTCGTGTCGGGTGTCATGTCGCGCTCCGTTCGTGAACGAGAAGCACGACACGCTACCCGATCACGCGCGCGGCGAATCCACCGACGGAACGATCTCGAGCGCGCGGCACGTCGCGATCAGTTGATCGAGGACGATCGGCTTCGCGATGTGCTCGTTCATGCCCGCTTCGATGCAGCGGCGACGCGTTTCCGACTGCGCGTCGGCCGTGAGAGCGACGATCGGGATGCCGCTCTTGCTCCCGCCGCCGGCGCGGATCGCGCGCGCGACTTCGAAGCCGTCCATTCCCGGCATCTGACAATCGAGCAGCACGAGATCGAACTCCTCGCGCTCGACCATCTCGAGCGCGGGTCGACCGCCGTCGGCGGTCGTCACCGCCGCGCCGAGTCCTCCGATCAATCGCGATCCGACCCGCAGGTTGACCGGGTGATCGTCGACGAGAAGGACGCGCACGCCCGCTAGCGGTCGCGCGCGGGTTCGACTTGCCTCCGCACGCGCGCCGCCGGTGTCGAGGCCGAGCGCCTGGGCGAGCGCCGCGGCGAGGGCGGAGCGACGAACCGGCCGGCGCAGGCGCGCGGCCATCGGCGGCTCGTTCGGATCGATCGGATCGCGCAGCGCCCGCAGTTGGACAAACGCGGGGGCCCGCGCCGCGGAGTCGCGCGGCGCGGGCGGTGCATGAGGCGCGACGACGACGTCGACGCGAGCGAGCGTGGCGTCATCGACGCGCTCGGCGGTCGTGGTCGCCGTCCGCGTTCGGACGACGGTCGCACCGAGCTCCGCGATGCGTGAGCCGATCACCGCCGCGACGACGTCGTCGGCTTCCTCGATCAACACCACCGTCGAGCGCGGCAGCGGCGCCGCGCGCGCGGGGGATGCGACCATCGGCACCGGAAGCGTCGTGGTGAGCGTGAACGTCGAGCCGCGCCCCGGCTCGCTCTCGACGGTGATCTCGCCTTCCATGAGCCGCGCGAGCTTGCGGGAGATCGTCAGACCGAGACCGGTGCCGCCGAACCGACGGCCGGTGCCGGAATCCGCCTGCGTGAAGCTCTCGAAGATCGCCGCCTGTCGATCGTGCGGGATGCCGATGCCCGTGTCGGCCACTGCGATCGCGATATCGGCGGTGAGCGGAGTGCGCTTCACGAGCGACGCGCGGATCACCACCGAGCCGCTCTCGGTGAACTTCACGGCGTTGCCCACGAGATTCTGGACGATCTGCCGCACGCGGCACGGGTCGCCGATCAATCGCGCCGGGAGGTCGCGCGACACGTCCGCTTGCACGAGCACTCCGCGCTCCGACGCGCGCGCCGCGAACAGCTCGGCGATGTCCTCGACCAGCTCGCCGAGGTCGAACTCGACCTGCTCGAGGTCCATGCGGCCGGCTTCGATGCGCGAGAAGTCGAGCACGTCGTTCACGATCGAGAGCAGCGCCTCGGCGGAGTCCTTGATCGTTCGCGCGCAGTCGTGCTGGTCCGGATTGAGCGGTTGTTCGGCGAGGACCGCGGCCATGCCGATCACGCCGTTCAACGGCGTGCGGATCTCGTGACTCATGCTGGCGAGGAACGCCGACTTCGCGCGCGTCGCGGCCAGGGCTTCGTCGCGCGCGTGCTGCAACTCCGCTTCGACGCGTCGACGCATTTCGACCTCGTCGACCAGCGCGCGCTTCTGCGCGAAGAACTGCTCGGTGAGCCGCGCGATGGCGCCGAACTCGTCGCGCCGTCCGACGACCTGCGCGAGCGGCTCCGCGGAGTCGCTCTGCAGCGCGCTCGCCATCGAACGCATCGGCTGGACCACCTGACGGAACAACGAGTACGAGAGGACGAGCAGCAGCGAGAACGCGAGCAGCGCGCCGATCAGCAGGAGGCGCGACGACGCGCTTTCGGCCAACGCGACCAGCGGGCGCTCGCCGGTGAATCTCAATTCCGCGATCGCCCGGCCGTCGACATCCGTGAGCACGCGCGAGAATCCGAACGTCCCGACGCCGGCCGCGACCACGTCCGGCCGCACGCCGTGCGCGAGCGGGTCGAGCAGCGACACGTGCAGACCGCTCAGATGGCGGAGCTTCTGCAACGCCTCGTCATCGAGCTTGCGCGCCGACACCAACCAGCCGACCCGAGCGAGCGGCTCGTTCTGCGCGTCGCGGTGATGCACCGGGATCCCGTGGACCTCGAACAACGCATCCGGGCGGCCTGCGAAGAAATGGCGTTGGTCCGGTCCGGGGAACAGATCGGGCAATCGCTTCGCGTCGATCGGCGCGTCGGGCGAGACGCTCTCGTCCGCCGTCGAGCTCGCGACCTGCCGCAGCGAGACGTCGAACACGTAGTCGCCCGCGAGGCCGAACGTCGACAGCGGCTGCTCGAGGTTCACGACGCGCCAGTTGTCGTCCTGCGGATGCTCGATGAACTTCGCGGTCTCGTCCCACTCCGCGTAGTCCTTGGTGAACGCCGACTGCAGCCCGCCGGTCTCCTCGAGGAGCCGCTCGACGAGCCCGCGGGCGTCGCGCAGGTGGTCCTCGAGGACGATCGTGGTGCGCCGCTCCTCGTGCCGATCGAGCAGGAACAGGGCGATGCCGAACGCGGCCGCGAACGCGGCGATCAGGAGCGCGAGCCGCGAGCGGATCCCGCGGACGGGCACAGGTCGCCGGCCCTCGCCGGGGTATCGATCGGTTCGCGTCGCGGGCAACGACGTCTCCTGGAAGCGATCGCGCGAGAGATCGCGGGATATCCCTGATCGGAATCCATGCGTCCCCGCCTTGAGGGCTGCCCCTTCCCGAACCGCCTTCGTGACGGGATGATCGCGGCGG
>CAZBOK010000033.1:0-19968 GCA_964493525.1 uncultured Phycisphaeraceae bacterium
GTCGCGGGCTGGATCGTTCACGGCGGGAACGGCGGCGCGGGACTCGACGACGGGTTCGGCGGCTGCTCCGCGGCCGGAGTCGGCGGCGCCGCGCTCGCGCTGTCCGGGACGGCGCCGTTCGGCTCCGTGATCGCGTCGTCGTTGCTCGGCGGCACGTCCGCGTCGAGCGTCGCGCCCTGCACCGGGTCCGGCGGCGCGGTCCCGGGGATCTCGGCGCCGCCGGGCGCGGTCCTCGTCTCGCCGGAGCGCGCGAACCGCTCGCTGCACGTCACGACGCCGGTGCGCGAAGGACAGACCGCGACGGTCACCGTGATCGGGAACGCGGGCGACGCGACGGTCCTGCTGCTCTCGACGCAGGCGAGCGTCACGCTCCCGCTCGGCCTGACCGGCACGCTGCTCACCGGCGCTCCGATCACCGCAGATTCGTTCCTCATGCTGCCGCCGTCCGGCTTCGTCTCGTTCCCGACCGTGATCCCGTCGCTGCCGCCGGGCGTCGGCGGACTCGAAGTGTTCGCTCAGATCATCGTCGCCGGGATCGGCGGCCACGGCGTGCTCGGCAGCGGCCACGAGATCGCGGTGATCGACAGCCTCCTTTGACGATCGAGGTCCTTGATGCTCCCGCGCGTGCTCGAACCCGAAGTGATGGACACCGAGGAAGAGGCGGTGGCCTACGACCACATGGATCACTCCGAGGTGAACCGGCTGTTCATCGACCGGTTCGTCGCGCTCGGCGCGCGCGGTCGCGTGCTCGACGTCGGCACCGGGCCCGCGCACATCCCGCTGGAGCTGGTGCGACGCGGCCCCGGCCGCAGCGTGGTGGCGATCGACGCCGCGCACCACATGCTCGCGATCGGCCGCGAGCACGTCGCGCGCGACGGGTTCGCGCGGCGCGTGCGTCTCGTCCTCACCGATGCGAAGCGCCTGCCGTTCCCGGACCGATCGTTCGACGCGGTGATGTCGAACAGCATCGTGCACCACCTGCCCGATCCGCTGCCGGCGTTCCGCGAGATCGCGCGCGTGCTGCGGCCCGGCGGCGCGCTCTTGCTGCGCGACCTGCATCGCCCGGACGACGTCCGGGAGCTCGATCGACTGGTCGCGCTGCACGCGGCCGGCGCCGACGCGCGGCAGCGCGCGCTGTTCCGCGACTCGCTGCACGCGGCGTTCACCACCGCGGAGTTGATCGAGCTGCTCGCGCGCGCCGGGCTGCGCGATCTCGCGGTGTCGAAGAGCAGCGACCGTCACTGGACCGCGGAGCGGCCGGCGCGACTCACCGCCTGAGCGCGCTCGCGACGAACTCCCAGTCGAACAGTCGCTCGCGATCGACTTCGACGCGGTAGCGATCGATCAAACGGCGCTCGTCGAACTGCTCCTCGAGCGCGAGGCCGTGCCGCGTGAGAAAGCCCGCGAGCTCGTCGCGCCGGATCCACCAGCGGAACGGCTCGCGCACGCGCCACAGGTAGTACCGCACGAACCACTTCGCGCGCGTGATGCGCGGGCCGCCGCCGTCGGCGCTGTCGAGGAACGTGAAGACCAGGCGGGTGCCCGCGCCGGTGCGGCGCGCGACGAAGTCGAGGATCGCCTCGACCTGCGGCGGCGGCAGGTACATGAGCAGACCTTCCGCGATCACGACCGAGCGCGCGCTCCCGTCGAAGCCGCGCGCCGCGAGCAACGGCGCGAGCGGGTCGGGCGCCGCGAGATCGGCGGCGACGAGCTCGAGATGGTCCGGCCGCCGCATCCGTTCGAGGGCGTCGCGCTTCCACTCGTGCATGAGCGGTTGGTCGACCTCGAACGCGCGGAGCGACGGATGCCGCGACGCGAGGCACTGCGCGAGCACGTCGAACCCGGCGCCGAGCACGATCAACTGCGATGCTCCGGCGCGGATCTCCGCCTCGGCGACGTCGGCGACGAAGCGCTTCCGCAACGCGATGTGCAGCGGCCCCGCGCGCAGCCACGTGCGATGGCGAAGCCAATCGATGATCGGCGAACGGCGCGGGAGTCGACCCGGGCCGAGCGCGCGCAGGAGTTCGTGCGTCGTCGCCGCCGCGCCGTCCGGCACGAGGCGCCCGGCGATCGGGTCGTTCGCCGCGATCAAGAGCGCGCGCGCGACGCCGAGCGCGGTGCGGCTCGGGATGCGCCGTCGGAACCCCGTGACGTGGATCGAGTGCACCACGGCGCCGTCAACTCGCGCTCACCGCGGCGTCCAGGTCGTCCTCACGACGACGTGGCCGGACATCGCCTTCACCTCGCCTTTCAGCCGCACGCGCAGCGCGAGGTTCATCACGGTCTCGATCGACGCCGCGGCCGGCAGCGGCAGCGCGGGATCGAACGTGATCTCGCCGCGCCGCGTTCCATCGAGCGAGACGAGCTCGCATTGCGAATCGCCCGGGATGCCGGGCAAGGCGATCGTCTGCGGCGCGGCGCGCAGGACCGAGTCGATCGCGATCACCGCGCGATCGCCGTCGAAGCGCACGAGCTTCGCCTTCGCGTCCTCGGTGATCTGCATGTCGCGGGCGCCGCCGCGCTGCATCCATGTCCACTCGGCGTCGGCGCCCACGGCGTCGTCGGGCAGGATCACGGGGAGTTCGGCGATGGCGTAGCGCAGGTCCCCGAGCATCTGGCGGAGCGTCGCGCCGGCGCCGCGCGGCGGCGCGAAGTCGAGCGAACGGGACGCGCCGTTGCTCGCGCGCTCCGCGTTGCCGGACAGGCCGACCGGGTTCTGCCGCTCGATCTCCTTGCGGAGACCCACGGCCGCCGATTCGTCCACGCCGGGCGCGCTCACGAGCTCGATGCCGCCGATCGCGAACCGCAGTTTGAACCCGCCGCTCGTGAGATCGCCGACCTCCGCGTCGATGTCGCTGCGCAACGACGGCAGCAACGTGTCGGGTCGACCCGCGCCGTCGAACACCATGCCGATCGCGACCGACGTCGTGAGCGTCGCCGCCTGCTTGGTGCCACGCGCCGGAGCGTACGCGAGCGTCCGCGTCGGCGCGGACCCGGGAGCGACCAGCTTCGTCGCGGCGGTCGGCGTTTCCGGTGCGGGAGCGGGCTCGCGGTCGCACGCGGCGAGCGAGAGCGCGAGGATCGTGAACGTCGCGAGCGTTCGCATGCGGCGCGCAAGATAGCAGAGGCGCTTCGCTATCCTCCGCCGACGATGTCCCCCGCGTCCCTCGCGCCGGCCGTCTTTGCCGCGGTCGATCTCGGTTCGAACTCCTTCCACATGATCGTGGCGCGCTACGCCCACGGCCATTTCCACGTCGTCGATCGGCTGCGCGAGCGCGTCGCGATCGCGGAAGGGCTCGACGCGAAGAAGATCCTGACGCGCAAGGTGGCGCGCCGCGCGCTCGAGTGCCTCGCGCGGTTCCGGCAGCGGCTCGCGCACCACCCGCGCGGTGCGATCCGCGCGGTCGGCACCAACACGATGCGCCAACTGCACGACGGCGGGCGCTTCCTCGCGCGGGCGGAGCGTGCGCTCGGGCATCGCATCGAGATCGTCGCGGGCAAGGAGGAAGGCCGCCTCATCTATCTCGGCGCTTCGCACTCGCTCGCCGAGGACGGCGAGCGCCGCCTGGTCGTCGACATCGGCGGCGGCAGCACCGAGTGCATCATCGGCGAGCAGTTCGAGCCGCTCGAGATCGAGAGCCTCTACATGGGCTGCGTCGCGTGGTCGAAGCGCTTCTTCGAGAGCGGGCGCATCACCGCGCGCGGGTTCGAGAAGGCGGAGGTCGCGGCGCTGCTCGAGCTGCGTTCGATCAAGCGCCGCTTCCTGCAGCGTGGCTGGCAGCGCGCGGTCGGCTCGGCGGGGACGATCCAGTCGATCGCCGAGATCTGTCGCGCCAGCGGCTGGTCGGACGGCGCGATCACGCGGCGCGCGTTGAAGCGCTTGAAGAAGACGCTGATCGCGGACGGCCGCGTGAAGGAGAGCCGCCTCGCGGGCATCGCCGCCGATCGCGTGCCGGTGCTGCCGGGCGGCGTCGCGATCCTCTCCGCCGTGTTCGACGCGTTCGACCTCGACACGATGGCGATCGCGACCGGCGGGTTGCGCGAAGGCGTCCTGTACGACCTCGTCGGGCGCGTTCGCCACGAGGACGTCCGCGACCGCACGATCCGCGCGTTCTCGGAGCGTCACCTCGTCGACGTCGAGCAGGCGTCGCGCGTCGAGCGCACGGCGCTCGCGTGCCTCGAGCAGGTCGCGGACGACTTCGAGCTCGACCGCGACGAGGGCAAGCGCCTGTTGTCGTGGGCCGCGCGCCTGCACGAGATCGGGCTCACGATCGCGTACTCCGGGTACCACAAGCACGGCGCGTACTTGCTGACGCACGCGGACATGCCGGGCTTCTCGCGCGCGGATCAACAGCGGCTCGCGTTGCTGGTGCGGTGCCATCGCGGGCGGATCGACCGGTCGCTGTTCGACGATCGCACGGCTTCCGACGTGCGTTCGCTCGCGCGCCTCGCGACGCTGCTTCGACTGGCGGTGCGGTTGAACCGCAGCCGCAGCCCCGCGCCGCTGCCGCGCTTCAAGCTCGACGTGCGGCGCGGGAACCTGCGTCTCGCGATCCCGCAGAAGTTCTTCCGCGAGCACCCGCTGACGCGCGCCGATCTCGACGCCGAAGCGGAGTCGCTCCGGCCGATCGGAGTGAAGCTCGAGCTGCGCTGATCGGGGCCGGTCGTCTAGGAGCGCGTCGACGGCTGCGGCGGTTCCTGGGGGATCGACCCCGTCGGCGGCACGGACGGCGTGCTCGGCGCGGCGGGCGGATGCGGCGTCCCGTTCGGCGCGTGGCCGTTGCCGCTCCCGTTCGACGGCGGCGCCTTCAACGGTCGCACGCGTCCCTTGCGGTCGTTCCCTTCCTTGCGCCGCACGCCGCGCGCTTCACGCGTGACGCTGCTCGGGACGCCGATCTTCGGCGTGACCTCGCGCTCGGAGCTGTCGGAGATCCGATCGAGCAGGAGCGTCTGCGCGGGTCGCGGGCGCGACGCGCCGGGCTTCGTCTTCTTGTAGGAGCCGTCGGTCTGCATGACCCACGCGTTGACGTTGTCGTTCACGTACAGCTCGAGCGCCTCGTGGATCAGGCGGTTCTTCAGGCGCTGATCCTCGATCGGGAAGCAGGTTTCGACGCGCCAGCGCAGGTTGCGCGTCATCCAGTCCGCGCTCGCGCACAGCAGGATCGGTTCGCCACCGGCGTGGAAATAGAAGATGCGGCTGTGTTCGAGGAACCGGCCGATGATCGAGCGCACGCGGATCGTGTCGGACACGCCGGGGACTCCGGGCCGCAGCGCGCACACTCCGCGCACGATGAGGTCGATCGGCACGCCGGCCTGCGACGCGCGGTAGAGCGCCTGGATCACCTCGGGCTCGGTGAGCGCGTTCATCTTCGCGATGATCCGCGCGGGCTTCCCCTTCTTCGCGTTCGCCGTCTCGCGATCGATCAGCGCCTTCAGCTCCTTCAGCATCCGGAACGGCGCCTGGATCAGCTTCGTCAATCGGTTCGGCCGGCCGAGGCCGGTCAACTGATTGAAGAGGTTGTGCACGTCCTCGCCGAGCTCGCGGTCGGCGGACAGGAGTCCGATGTCGGTGTAGGCGAGCGCGGTCTTGTCGTGATAGTTGCCGGTGCCGAGATGCACGTAGCGGCGGAGCTTGCCCTCCTCGCGCCGCACGATCATCAGCATCTTCGAGTGGGTCTTGTACCCGACGATCCCGTAGGCGACCTTCGCGCCCGCTTCCTGCAGCTTCGTCGCGAGATCGATGTTCGCTTCCTCGTCGAAGCGCGCGCGCAGTTCGACGAGGACGGTGACTTCCTTGCCGGCGCGCGCGGCGTCGAGCAGCGCGGCGACGATCGGCGACTGCGAGCCGGTGCGATACAGCGTCTGCTTGATCGCGAGCACGTTCGGGTCGCGCGCGGCCTGGCGGATGAGATCGACGACCGGCGAGAACGAATCGAACGGATGGTGCAGCAACCGGTCGGTTTTCCGCAGCGCGTCGAAGAGGTCGTCGGCCTGCTGCAGCGACGGCGCGACGCGCGGCGTGAACGGGCGGTACTTCAGGTCGGGGCGATCGACGAGGCCGTGGATCGCGGCGAGCCGGTTCAAGTTCACTGGGCCGGGGCAGCGGTAGAGCGAGTCCTCGCCGAGCTCGAACTTCTCGAGCAGGAAGCGGCACATCTCCTCGGGGCACGAGTCGGCGACTTCGAGGCGGACCGTCTCGCCGTAGCCGCGGCGCGGGAGTTCGCCCTTCAGCTCGCGGAGCAGATCGTCCGCTTCCTCTTCATCGAGCAGGAGGTCCGCGTTGCGCGTGACGCGGAACTGGTAGCAGCCGGTGACGCGCATCCCGGGGAAGAGGTCGGACACGTGCGCGTGCACGACGGAGGACAGGAGCAGGAAGTCGTGATCGCCGTCGCCGACGCCGCTCGGGAGGCGGATGAGTCGCGGCAGCGAGCGCGGCACCTGCACCACCGCGATGCCCGCGCTGCGCCCGTAGGCGTCGATGCCCTCGACCGTGACGATGAAGTTCAGGCTCTTGTTCAGGATGCGCGGGAACGGGTGCGCGGGGTCGAGTCCGACCGGGGTGAGGACGGGCAGCACCTGCTGCAGGAAGAAGCGCCGCGTCCAGCGCTTCACGCGTGCCGACCAATCGGGGCGCCGGAGCAGTTGGATCTTCTGCTTGGCGAGTTCGGGGAGCAGGACTTCGTTCAACACGCGGTACTGCTCGGCGACGAGCTGGTGCGCGCGCTCGGAGACGCGCTTCAACGTGTCGGTCGCCGACATCCCGTCCGGCTCGCTGCGCGCGAGACCGGCGTGCGCGAACTCGCGGAGGCCGGCGACGCGGATCTCGAAGAACTCGTCGAGGTTCGTGGAGCAGATCGCGAGGAAACGCACGCGCTCGAGCAGCGGCGTCTCCGGATCCTTCGCCTGTTCGAGAACCCGCGCGTCGAACTCGAGCAGCGCGAGCTCGCGGTTGATGAACAGCGACGGATCGTCGAGTCGGATCGGGTTCACGATGGGCCCCATAGGGCGAGCGGACGGAGCCCGCGTCTCCGGGACCATCACCCTTCGGATTTCCTCGCCGTTCTCTGGAGCCAACACGCGATCACCTGTCCCCGCCGCTTCGACCGCGCCGAAGCGGGGCGGAGAGTTGACCAGCGGAGGGTCGGACGCACCAGTCAAGACCTGGTGAGTTGCGGTGAGTCGTCTGGGGAGAGCGGCAGAAGCGGCGTCCCAAAAACGAGTTAGAGACCAGCAGGGTACGGCTCGAAGTCGGATACATGTAAAGAGGAAGGGCGGCTCGCGCCGCGCGGTCGCCGCTACGATGCCGCGCCGGAGGTCCCAAAATGGCGGACACGCCGAACATGCAGGACGTGAAGGCGAAGGTCTCGAGTCTCGACATGCCGGGCAAGCTGCTCCTGTTCGGCGGCCTGGCGGGCCTCGTGGGGACCTTCCTGTCGTGGTACTCGGTCTCGTTCAGTGGCGGCGACGACAACCCGATCGCCAAGGCGATGGCGATCAACCTGAATCATCACGTTCAGGGCATCGACGTCGGCGAAGGCAAGCTCACCGCTCTCGCCTGCGTTGTCGCGATCGCGACGCTCGGTCATTCGATGTTCGCGTCCATCGCGGATGCACAGAAAGCCTTGTACAAGAAGATCCAGCTCGGTGCCGCTGCGCTCGCCGTCGTGTGTGCGGTGTGGTTCTGGATCGACGTGGAGAGTCCCGCCACGTCAGATGGGGTCAGCGCGGGCTTCGGCCTCGGCTTCTGGATCTCGCTGCTCGGCGCTGGAGCGGCCGCCTACGGCGCTTTTCAGCGCTTCAAGGCGCCCACCGCCTGATCGCTCGACCGGGGCCGGCCGCTGCCGGCGACCATTTCTCGCGCTCGCGAAGCCCACAGGGCGCGTCTACCACGCGTACCCGGTGTCCGATTCTCCTTTCAGGGTGACCCATGAACAGGTTGCGAGGATTACTGCTGGCGATCGTGATCGGGATGGTGATCGGCGGAGTCGTGCTGCCGCGGATCGAAGGCGTGCTGCAGGCGAAGCCGAAGGGAACGCCGCGGACCGTCGACGCGCGCGGCGATCTCGATCCAGAAGAGATTCGCACGATCCAACTGTTCAAGGACTGCGCTCCATCGGTCGTGTACATCACGACCAAGCAGCGGGTTCAGAACCCGTGGACCGGCCAGTTGCGCGAAGTGGAAGCCGGCGAAGGCTCCGGGTTCGTGTGGGACGACCAGGGGCACGTCATCACGAACTTCCACGTCATCGCGAACGCGCGCTCCGCGACGATCACGATGAACGATCGCACCACCTATGACGCGCAGCTGGTCGGCTCGGACCCCGAGCACGACATCGTGGTGCTGAAGATCGATGCCGAGCAGAGCAAGCTGAAGCCGGTGCGCGTCGGCACGAGCAAGGAGCTGCAGGTCGGCCAGAAGGTGTTCGCGATCGGCGACCCGTTCGGCTGGGACCAGTCGTTGTCGACCGGCGTCGTCTCCGCGCTCGGGCGCTCCATCAAGGGCGTCGCCGGCAATCAGATCGAGGACGTGATCCAGACCGACGCCGCGGTGAACCCGGGCAACTCCGGCGGACCGCTGCTCGATTCGGCGGGGCGCCTCGTCGGCGTGAACACCGCGATCTACTCGCCGTCGGGCGCGAACGCGGGCATCGGCTTCGCGATCCCCGTCGACACGGTGAACCAGGTCGTCGCGAGCCTGATCGAACGCGGCGACAAGCCGCGCGCGAAGATCGGCTTCACGCGCATCCCGCAACTCGAGCAGATCGTCGCCGGGGAAGGGATCTCGGGAGTTCCGGTGGGTGAGGTCGCGGGCGGCAGCAATGCGGCGGCGGCGGGGCTGCAGTCGGCGCGGATGGACAACCGGCGCAACCTCTATGTCGACATCATTCAGAAGGTCGACGGCAAGCCGGTGAAGAACTTCGAGGAGCTGTTCGACCTGCTCGGCGAGTACCAGCCGGGCGACACCGTCGAGATCGAGGTGCGCCGCGGGGACGAGATCGTCAACGTGAAGGTGAAGTTGAGCTGACCGTCGCTGCCGGCGGGTTCGTCGGGGTCGGCTTCTTGTCGGCGACGGGGGCGAAGGCCGCCGACAGGGTCGTCAGCGTCAGGAAGATGACCGCACCGATTGCACCGATTCTCCGCTCTCGCTTCATGCGCCGGTGGATCGGCCCGCGGGCGTGCTGAACTTGAGGGGAATGCCGAGTTTTCTTGGGTGTCGCGGACCGGCTGTCTCTTGCGTGACAAGTTCTTTTCGTCGTAAAGTAACAGCATGCTCGCACCGCTCGTCGAGTGGATCCCGTTCGCCGGCTGGGAGCCCGGATCCTCCGCCGGCAGCTTCACGCTGCTGCTCGTGCTGCACACGCTCGTCGGACTCGCGATCGCGAATCGCGTCCTGTTCGGTCCGTGGTCTCGGCCGCGCGAACGCATCACCGCCCGACACGTCGTCCTCGCGATCGCCGCCGTCGTGCTCGCGGCATTCCTCGAGTACTGGTTCCTCGGCCGCTTCTTCCCGTGGCGGCGCGCCGGGCTCTCGCGCTTCGCGGTCGGCGCGTTCGCGTGGCACGACGCGATCTACGTCGCGCCCGCGTGCGCCATCCGCGCGCTCGTCCGGGCGCGGCGCGGGACGGCGCTCGCACCGGCGGTGATCGCGGCCCTGTGCCTCGTGTTCTCCGGCGTCGCCGTCGCGGGGTTCGCACATCTCGTCGAACCGTACCGCCTCGAAGTCGAGGCCGTGCGCGTCCCGCTCGCGCGCGCGCGCGCCGGAGCCGCGCCGCTGCGCGTCGCCGTGATCGCCGACCTGCAGACCGACCACGTGACCGCGTTCGAGCGATCGGTCATCGACGAGGTGGTCGCGGCGCGGCCCGATCTCATCGTGATTCCCGGCGACGTGTTCCAGTCGCGTCGCGATGTCTTCGAGCGCGAGCGCGAGGCGATGCGCGAGCAGCTCGCGCGTCTCGACGCGCCGGGCGGCGTCTACCTCGTGCGCGGCGACGTCGACAGCGACGAGACCCTCGCCGGACTGATCGGAGGCACGAAGATCCGGCGGCTCGCGGACGAATGGGTCCGCGTGCGCGTGAAGGATCGATCGCTGACGATCGCCGGAATCGACGACTGGCTGGGCGCGGATCGCGCGCGCGCGTGCGTCGCCGAGCTCGAGCGCGAGGCCGGCGCGGACGACGTGCGCATCTTGATCGCGCACCACCCGGACGTCGTGTATCGGCTGCAGCGAAACACGCGCGTCGACCTCTTGATCGCGGGGCACACGCATGGCGGCCAGGTCGTCGTGCCGGGGTACGGGCCGCCGATCACGCTGAGCGCCGTGCCGCGCGACGTCGCGGCGGGCGGGCTGCATGCACTCGACGGGCGCAGGTTGTTCGTGAGCCGCGGTATCGGAATGGAGCGGCTGCAGGCGCCGCGCGTCCGGTTCTGCTGTCGCCCGCATCTTCCGCTGCTCGACCTCGTCTCTGACGACGACGCGGCCGACAGTTCGCGCTGACCTCCGCGCGTCAGTCGGCCGGAAGCCGCGGCGCGATCAGGTCGAGCAGACCGCTCGGATTGTCGGCCTGCAGGAAGTGTCCTGCGTCCGGCAGCACGTGCAGCGCGATCCGTCCGGAGGCGGCGAGGCGGTCGAGCCGCGCGAGCTCGTCGCGCGAGAAGCGGTCGCTGTTCGCGGCGCGCACGACCTCGACGTCGAGGTCCGGCGCGCAGCGGTCGAGCAGGGCAACGCCGTCGGTGCGCCAGTAGTCCGCGAGAAGTTCTTCGATCGCGCCCACGTCGTACGGGAACGCGAACCCGCCCGCGACCGGCCGCAGGTTGGTCGCCATCCAGCGCGCGACGGAATCGGCGACGCCGCGGCGCACGAGTTCGCCGACGATGGCCGATCGGTCCGCGACGAGCGCGGGCAGCGATCGCAGCGCGGCGAGCACGCGGCCGGGATCGGATTGCGTCGGGTCGACGTAGGTCGGCTCGCCGAGCGGGCAGTCGAGGACCCACGTCTGGCGCAGGCCCGGGGGTCGTCGCGCGGAGAACGCGAGCGCGACCTTGCCGCCGAACGAATGGCCGAGCACGACCGCCGGCGCGCCGTGCCGCTCCGCGAGGCGATCGAGGTCGGCGGCGCACGCATCGAGCGTGTTCGGCGGCGGTGCGCCGATCGAGTCGCCGTGGTGCCGCAGGTCGACGAGCAGGAGGCGCCACTCCGGCCGCGCTTCGACGCAGCGCGCGGCCCACGTGCGCCAGTTGCGACCGGCGCCGAAGATCCCGTGGAGCACGAAGGCGATCCGCGTGGCTCCGCCGCCGCGCGGTTCGATCGACGTCACGGCGGGAACGATGGACCGCTCGGGCATGGCGCGGAATGATACGCGCCGATGTCGACCGACCCGCTGGCTCCGTTCTCGCCGCGCATCGAGCGCGTGACCGTCGGCGGACGCGAGCTCGAGCTCGTGGTGCTCGACGATGACGCGGTGCTCGACGCGCTCACGGCGCGTCCGGAGTCCGCCGCCGCGCCGCCGCCCGACAACCCGTATTTCGGGCTGATCTGGGAATCCGCGCTCGTGCTCGGCGGGCAGGTCCTCGGCTCCGGCTCTCTCGCGGGGAAGACCGTGCTCGACCTCGGCTGCGGCGTCGGCATCACGGGCATCTCGGCCGCGCTCGCCGGCGCGCGCGTGACGTTCGCCGACGTGATGCCGGAAGCCGTCGTGCTCGCGCGGCAGAACGCGGCGCGCAATCGGGTCGACGGCGAGTTCGTGCGATTCGATCTGCGCGCCCCGGACGGATTCCACGGCCGTCGGTTCGATCGCGTGCTCGCGAGCGACCTGCTCTACGAGCGCGGCCAACCGCGCGCGATGCTCGCCGCGCTCGACCTCCTGCTCGCGCCGGGCGGGGCCGCGCTGCTCTCCGATCCGATGCGCCCGACCGCCGATGCGTTCGATCGCGAGGCGCGCGCCGCCGGATTCCGGGTCGACGTGACGACGGAGTCGATCACGACAGCGCGTTGCACGCTCCTCGTGCGCGTCTTCGAGTTGACGCGATGAACGGCGCCGAGACGGAGGGCCTGCGGACCGTCGGCTCGACGCTGCGGACCCATCGCGCACAACGCGCGGGTTGGACCGCGTTCGCGTCGGCGCTCCTCGCCGCGGACGCGACGTTCGCCGTCACGGCGCCGCTGTGGGACCGGCTGATCCTCGCGATCGTCGCCGCGCTCGCGTTCGGCGCGCTCGCCGCGCGCCCGGAGCACGGCGCCGACGCGATCGGACTGCGACTCGTGCCGGCGCAGGGCGTGAAGTACTGGCTGCGCGCCACGATCGGGCTCGGCGTCATCCTGTTCACGCTCCTGCTCCTGACGCCGACGATCTTGCGTTGGTGCGGTGTCGCGTTCACTCCGCCGACGTGGGTCCATGACCCGGAGCGGATCCGCGCGCGCGTCGTCGCGCAGGCGTGGCTGTACCCGTTCCACGAAGAGGTGATCTACCGCCTCGTCCTGTGCACCGTGCTCGCCGCGTGGTTCCGTCCCGCCGTCACGGTGATCGTCGGAACCGCCGCGTTCGCCGGCCTCCACTGGCTCTACGGCAACCCGTCGCCCGACAATCAGCTCGCGGGGTTCGTGCTGGTCTGGGCGTTCCTGAAGAGCCGCTCGCTAATCGTGCCGATCGTCCTGCATTCGCTCGGCAACCTCTGCGGGATCGCCGTCGCCCTCCTGTCGCGATGACGGACGCCCGCAAGCCCCGCGCTTGCCGGTACACTCGCCACCCTTCGTGTCGCTGAACTCGGTCGGGAAGATCGAGGAGAAAGGTCGTCCCATGATGTTGCGTTCCGCGTTGCTCGCCACCCTCGTGTCCCTGCCGCTCGTCGCGCGAGCTCAAGAACAGGTCGCCGACGCCACCGCGGCGCAGAGCGACGCGAAGAGTGCGAAGGATCTGTTCGCCGAGTTCGAGACCAAAGCGCAGGCCGCGAAGGACCCGAAAGAGGTCGCGACGATCGCCAAGGATCTTCTCGACGCGAACAAGGATGCCTTCAGCACGGGCGACGGCCTCCACTACGGCGGCAAGCTGAGCCTCATGTCGGGCGACGTGGCCGCGGCGGCCGCGGCGTTCAAGAAGCACATCGAAGACAACCCGACGTCGGAGATGGCCGACGACTCGCGCGTGTTCGCTGCGCTCTGCCTCATGCGCAGCGACGATCTCGACGGAGCCGGCGCGCTCATCGAGAAGATCGACGACAGCAAGCTCTCCGCCGACACGCAGGGCCTCGCGAAGTCGCTGAAGCGAAGCATCGGCGCCGAGCGCGATCGCGCGCAGATGAACGGCAAGACCGCGCCCGAGATCGCCTCGTCGACGGTCGTGAACGGCGACGCCGCTGAATTCAAGCTGTCCGGCCTGAAGGGCAAGGTCGTGGTCGTCGACTTCTTCGCGACCTGGTGCCCGCCGTGCCGCATGGTGATCCCGGAGCTCGTCGATCTGCAGGCGAAGCGCGGCGCGGACGGCGTGCAGGTGATCGGCGCGACGCAGTTCTACGGCTACGGGATGGACTTCTCGGACCCGAAGGCGACGAAGCCGCACGGCGGCAAGAGCGTCGGCGGCCGTGAAGGCGACGCGCTCACGAAGGACGTCGAGCTCGAAGTGAACAAGACGTTCGCGAAGGCGTTCGAGATGAACTACCCGATCGTGTTCGCCGATGCGGACGTCATCGGCAAGGCCTACGGCGTCCAGGGCATCCCGACCGTGTTCGTGATCGACAAGGAAGGCAAGATCGTCGGCAGCGTGGTCGGCTCCGGTGAACCGAACCACGAGAAGATCCTCGCGATGGTCGAGAAGGCTCTCGGCGGCGTGAAGGCCGGTGCGGGATCGAAGCACGGCGGAAAGTAATCCCCTCGAAGTCCGGACCACCGTCGTCCGGACCGATTCGTCCAGCCCCGCGGTGCGCTAGGGTCACGCGCGCATCGCGGGGTTTCCGTTTCTCGATCGGACGTTCGAATCCGCCGCCGAGCGGATCGCGGGGGTCCGCACATGAACGACGACGACTCGCTCTCGCGCGCGAGCACCGATGGGGGCGCGGGACGTTCGCTCACGAAGCGCATCGAGGCGGCGTTCGGCGCCGGCGTCGATCCGGGCATCCGACTGCAGCAGGCGCCCGATCGCGAGGCCGCGGTGGCGTCGACGGCGGTGCTGCGCCGGCTCGCGTCGCACAGTCCCGCGGAGAGCCGATACCGGTTGGTCGGCGAGATCGCGCGCGGCGGCATGGGGACGATCTTCCACGCGTGGGACGAAGACCTGCGCCGCAACCTCGCGATGAAGGTGATCCAGAGCGGCGGCGACCACGAGCACCGCACCGACGCCGTGCTCGTGCGCCGCTTCCTCGACGAAGCGCAGGTGACCGCGCAGCTCGATCATCCCGGCATCGTCCCGGTCCACGAGCTCGGAGTCGACGAGCGCGGGAACGCGTTCTTCACGATGCGCCTCGTCACCGGGCAGGACCTCCGCGCGATCTTCCACGAGGTTCACACCGGCTCGACCGAGTGGACGGTGACCCGCGCGCTCGGCGTGATCCTGCGCGTCTGCGAAGCGATGGCGTACGCGCACTCGCGCGGCGTACTGCACCGCGACCTGAAGCCCGAGAACGTGATGGTCGGTCGCTTCGGCGAGACCTACGTGATGGATTGGGGACTCGCGCGGGTGATGGGACGCGACGATCGCGACGACGTGCGCGCGGCGTCGGTCGCGGACGGGATCGGTCGCGACGAACGCGAAGTCGGCGACGACCGCCGCGCGACGCTCGCCGGCGACGTGGTCGGCACGCCCGAGTACATGCCGCCCGAGCAGGCGGCGGGTCGCATCGACGAGATGGGCCCGCACTCGGATGTCTACTCGATCGGCGCGATGCTCTACCACCTGCTCACCGGACACACGCCGTACGCGGAGACGCACGTCCGTCCGTCGGCGCGCACCGTGCTCGCGCGGCTCGCGTCCGGGCCGCCCCCGGCGATCCAGAGCATCAAGCACGACGTCCCCCGCGAGCTGGTCGCGATCTGCGCGAAGGCGATGGAGTGGCGAGCGAGCGATCGGTACCCGAACTGCGATCGCCTCGCCGACGACTTGCGCGCCTACCTCGAAGGGCGCGTCGTCAAGGCGTACGAGACCGGATCGATCGCCGAGCTGCGCAAGTGGGTGCAGCGCAACAAGGCGGTCGCCGGCGTGATCGCGGCCGCGGTCGTCGTCACGGCGTTCTTCATCGTGCGGCTCCACGAGCGCGGCACCGTCGCCCTCGCGAGCGAACGGCGTGCGGTCGACAACGAACGGATCGCGCGCGAGGAGCAATCGCGCGCGCGCGTCGCCGCCGAGACCGCGGAGGCGGAGCGTCGCGCGGCGAAGGAGCAGGAAGAGCGCGTGCTGCGGCTCTCGGATCTGAAGCGGCTCGCGGACTTGAAGCGCGAGCAGGAGTCGTTGTGGCCCGCGTGGCCCGAACGAACCGCGGCTCTCGAAGCGTGGCTCGCGCGCGCGCGCGATCTCGTGCAGCGTCGCGACGAGCATCACCGCACGCTGATCGAGATCGAGAAGTGGGGGACGCGCGGCGCGGCGGGAGCGCTCGAGTTCGACGACACGCAGATGGCGTGGTGGCACGACACGCTCGCGGACCTCGTGCTCGCGCTCGACGAGTTCGCCGGACCCGACGTTTACGGCGCGACGATCGCGAGCGTCGACCAGCGCCTCGCGCGCGCGAAGGAGATCGCGTCCCGAGCGACGCGCGATCGCGCGGCGTGGGACGAGGCGTTCGCCGGGCTCGAGTTCGTGCCGCACGTCGCGCAGGTCGGGCTCGTGCCGCTCGGCGCGGATCCGCGCTCGCATCTGCTCGAGTTCGCGGACGTGCAGACCGGCGCGATCCCCCAGCGCCGCGCGGACGGGACGCTCGCCATCGACTCCGACAGCGCCGTCGTGTTCGTGCTGATCCCCCGCGGCACGTTCTCGATGGGCGCGCAGTCGGCCGACGCGAACGCGCCCGGCTTCGTCGCGCGTTGCGAATCGGAGGAAAGCCCGGTCCACGAGGTCACGCTCGCGCCGTTCCTGCTGTCGAAGTGGGAGATGACGCAAGCGCAGTGGCGGCGGTTGACCGGCAAGAACCCGAGCGCGTACGCGCCGCCGCAAAACTACGGCGGCCGCGACGTGACCCCGATGAACCCGGTCGAGCAGGTGAGCCACGAGGAATGCGTTCGCGTGCTCGCGCGCATCGGAGCGGTGCTGCCGACCGAGGCGCAATGGGAACGCGCGGCACGCGCCGGCACGACGACATCGTGGTGGACGGGCGATGCGATCGCCTCGCTCGCCGGCGCCGGCAACCTCGCCGATCGGTTCTGCCGCGAGCACGGCGGACCGGCGACTTGGAGCTACGAGGACGAACTCGACGACGGATACATGGTGCACGCGCCGGTCGGTTCGTTCGCGCCGAACGCGTTCGGGTTGTTCGACGTCGTCGGCAACGTGTGGGAGTGGTGTCGCGACCCGATGGCGCCGTACACGGCGACGCCGCGCCCGGGCGACGGTCTGCGCGACGCCGGACCGGACGCGCGGATCCGCGTCTTCCGCGGCGGCGCGTTCAGCATCACCGCCTATCACGCGCGCTCGAGCAACCGCGGCGGATACACGCCGGAGTACCGCTTCAACTCGCTCGGCGTGCGCCCCGCCCGCGAGTGGCGCACGCCCTGACGGCGAGCGTGCGGTTCGGTGCTATCGGTCCGACCGCATGGCCAAGACAACGCTGCGCCGCGCCGAGAACGTCCCCGGCGACTTCTTCGTCGACACGACCTGCATCGATTGCGACACGTGCAGATGGATCGACCCGCGGACGTTCGGTCGCGCGGGCGAGCAGTCGTTCGTGCAGGCGCAGCCGGACGGAGCCGACGCGGAGCAGCGCGCATTGATGGCGCTCGTCGCGTGCCCGACCGCGAGCATCGGCACGGTCGCGAAGCACGACGTGAAGCCCGCGATCGCCGCGTTCCCCGAGCGGATCGCCGACGGCGTCTACCACTGCGGCTTCCACGACGAGCGGACGTTCGGAGCGGCGAGCTACCTCGTCGTCCGGCCCGGCGGCAACGTGCTCGTCGACGCGCCGCGTTTCTCCGCGCCGCTCGTGGAGCGGATCGCGGCACTCGGCGGCGTGGCGACGCTCTTTCTCACGCATCGCGACGATGTCGGCGCGCAGGCGCGCTTCCGCGAGCGGTTCCATTGCGAGCGCGTCGTGCACGCGCGCGATGCCGATGCGATTCCCGGAGCCGAACGCGTGATCGAGGGCGATGCCGACGTCGCGCTCGCGGACGACCTCGTCGTGATCCCGACGCCGGGACACACGGAAGGGTCGGCGTGCCTGCTGCATCGCGGCCGCGCCGAGTCGTTCCTGTTCAGCGGTGACCACCTCGCGTTCAGCGCGCGGCTCCAGCACGTCTACGCGTTCCGCACCGCGTGCTGGTTCGACTGGGACGTCCAGATCGAGTCGGTCCGCCGTCTCGCAGGACACGAGTTCGAGTGGATCCTCCCCGGTCACGGCCGGCGCTGTCGCTTCGATCGGGCGACGATGCGCCGCGAGATCGAGGGCTGCGTGGAGTGGATGCGCGGCAATGCGCCGGACCCCGATGAATGACTCGGCCGCGGCGGTTAGGATCTCCGCGCTCGTCCGTCGCGAAACGGCCGGAAGCTGGAAACGGCGGGTTTCGCGGAAGTGACTGATCGAGGGCGCCGGCGCCGGCGCGCGGTCGGATGAGGCGAAGGGCGCTGCCGAGCTCCCTTCGCGACAGACCAGGAGAACACGGCGTTCGCGTGACTTCGACCGCTCGGAGCTTCGAACGCCGCGCCGTCCGCGGCCGTTCGGACCGAGACTTGCGCTGCGGCGCGCCCCGAACGACCGGCCACCGTGACGGAAACCCGATGACCCGCCTCGCACTGATCTCCGCGCTCCTCGCTCTCACGGCCTCCGCCGCTCGGGCGGACGAAGCGCCCGCGGGCAAGCCGGGGGCGCAGGCAGCGAAGGCGGCTCCGCCGAGTCCTGGTGAGAACAAGCCCGGCATCGAGCACTACCGCCGCTGGTCCGACAAGCTCGGTCAAGGCGCCCAGCCGGAGGGCGACCTCGGCTTCGAGACGCTGAAGAAGCTCGGCTTCACCACGGTCCTGAGCGTCGACGGCGCGGCGCCGGACGTCGCCGCCGCGAAGAGGGCGGGCCTCAAGTACGTGCACGTACCGATCGGCTACGACGGCGTGTCGCGCGAGGAAGCGCTCGAGATCATCCAAGCCGTGCGGTCCGCCGACGGCCCTGTGTACGTTCACTGCCACCACGGCCTGCACCGCGGACCTGCCGCGGCCGCGATCGCGCGCGAGGGCGTCGAAGGCGTCACGAATGAAGTCGCATCGCAGGGACTGAAGGAGTCGGGCTGCAGCCCGAACTATGCCGGCCTCTATCGCGACGTCGCGGCGTTCGCGAAGCCGACCGACGACGAGATGAAGTCGGTGCGCAAAGACCTGCCGGAAGCCGTGGTCCCGAGCGGACTGCGCGAACTGATGACGCACGTCGACGAGCATTTCGACCTGCTCACCGAACTGCAGCCCGGCGACTTTGCCGCGAACGAGAAGCATCCGGACGTCGACTCCGCGCACGAGGCGGCAATGCTCGAGAACTCGTTCCGCGGCGCGCTCGCGATGGACGACGTGAAGTCGAAGGGCGACGAGTTCATCGCGCTGATCCGCAAGGCGCAGTCGCAGGCGCAGGAGCTGGAAGACAACATCCGCGCGAAGGACAAGAAGGCCGGACAGGACTCGTACGCGGCGTTGAAGGCGACCTGCACCACCTGCCACAAGACCTACCGGAACTGACGATCGCGGTCGCGAGCCCGTAAGCTCTCGCGCGTGACCCGCGACGCCCCGAAGTTCGATCCCCAACCGATCGTCCTCGAAGGCGAGTTCGTCCGCCTCGAGCCGCTCGACCTTTCGCACGTCGACGACCTCGCGCTCGCCGCGCGGGATCCCGGCATCTGGCTGTGGCTCAACACCGCGCCGCCGAAGGATCGCGCCGACATGGACCGTCAGGTCCGCAAGGCGGTCGAGACCGAGTTCACCGGCGTCGAGCTGCCGTTCGCGATCATCGAGAAGAAGACGGGCAAAGCCGTCGGCTCGACCCGCTACCTCAACATCGACCGTCCGAACCGCGCGTGCGAGATCGGCTGGACCTGGCTCGCGAAGGAAGTGCAACGCACCGCGGTGAACACCGAGGCGAAGTTCTTGTTGATGCGCCACGCGTTCGAGACGCTCGGCGCCCTGCGCATCTACCTGCGCACCGACGGCCGCAACCTGAAGTCGCAGCGCGCCATCGAGCGGCTCGGCGCCACGAAGGAGGGCGTGTTCCGCAAGGAGCGCATCAACTGGGACGGCTTCGTGCGCGACGCGGTCTTCTACTCGATCCTCGACGACGAATGGCCGCGGGTGAAGGACGCGCTCCTCGCGAAGCTCGCGCGCTGATCGCGTCCGCGGTTTTCGGCCAAGACGGAGCGCGACCGCTTCGTGATGACGCCCGAACGACCGACGGTTCGAGGTTCTCGTGACGGCTGACGATCCCTGGCTCGCGGATGCGCACGCGCGGTTCGAACGACCGCTCTTGCTCTACGCACGTCGATTGTCCGCCGATCCCGCCGCTGCGGACGACGCGGTGCAGGAGACCTTCCTGCGCCTGCTGAAGCAGCCGCGCGCGGCGATCGACGGACGGCTCGCCGAGTGGCTCTACACGGTCTGCCGCAACGTCGTCCTCGATCGTGGTCGCAAGGAGCACGCGATGCACACCCGAGAGAAGACGATCGCACGCGAGTCCGCGCGCGCCGCGCCGAACGACGCGCAAGCGATCGCGATCGCGAAGGACGAGTCGAGCGCGGCGCTGCGCGCTCTCGAGCGACTGCCGGCGAAACAGCAGGAAGCGCTGCGCCTCAAGTTCCAAGGCGGGCTCTCC
>CAZBOK010000034.1:0-19872 GCA_964493525.1 uncultured Phycisphaeraceae bacterium
TCGACCGCGTAGAACGCGGGCGCGAGGATCTTGATCAACGAGTAGGCGACCAGGCCGATCGCGTAGCACGCGAGCGCGACCGCGGTCTGCGCGGTGTCGGATGCGTCGAAGCTGCCGCGCTCGTAGATCACCGCGATGATCGGTCGACCGAGCACGATGAGTCCGATTGCCGACGGCACCGTGAGGAACAGCGCGAGCGACAACGACTCGGACAGCGTCTCGCGGTACGCGACCTGATCCTTGCGCGCGGTCGCGCGCGCGATCGCGGGGAGCGTGGCGGTCGCGATCGCGACGCCGAACACGCCGATCGGGAACTGCATCAGGCGGAATGCATAGTTCAGCCACGAGATCGCACCCTCGATCCGCGACGCGAACCACGTGTTGACAAAGACGTTGATCTGCACCGCCGCGGTCCCGATGACCGCCGGCCCCATCAAGCGGAAGATCTCGCGCAGTCCCGGGTCGCGCCAGTCGACGCCGGGCTGGTAGCGGAAGCCAGCGGCACGCAGCGGCGGCACCTGCACCATCAACTGCAGCAGGCCGCCGACCAGGACACCGATCGCCATGCCGAGGATCGCACGCGCCGCGTCCGGCCCGTCGTGCGCGACGGGAGTGCCGCCGCGGATCGCGTGCCACGCATTCGTCACGAACGTCGGCTCGATGATCCAGCACGCGAGCAGTCCCGCGGCGATCGAGCCGACGTTGAAGAACGTCGACGCCATCGCCGGGATCCCGAACACGCCGCGCGCGTTCAGCGCGCCCATGGCCACCGCGGCGAGCGCGACGAGCAGGAGGAACGGGAACATCACGCGCGTGAGAGTCACGGCGAGCTCGCGCTTGTCCGCGGTGAAGCCGGGCGCGATCGCGTCGAGGATGAACGGGGCGCCGACGATCCCGAGGACGCACACCGACCCGACGACGATCGCGAGCGCGGTCGCGACCCGCGACGCCAGGCGCCACGCCGCGTCCGCGCCGTCGTTTTCGAGCTTCTGCGCGAACGTCTTCACGAACGCGGCGGACAACGCTCCTTCCGCGAAGAGATCGCGGAACAGGTTCGGCACGCGGAACGCGGCGACGAACGCGTCGAACACCGCGCCGGCGCCGAAGAACGCCGCGAACACCTGCTCGCGCACGAGCCCGAGGAGACGCGACGACAACACGGCGAGCGAGACGATCGACGCGGAGCGCGCGACGCCGCGCGCGGGCTTCTGGATCGGATCGATTGGCGTGGTCGTCGTCACGGGGCCCGGCCGTCATTCAACCGACTGCATTCGCCCGCTCCTATCATGCGCCGGCGATGAAGCTCCCCGCGTTCGGCAAGATCCGGAACCACGTGCAGGTGATCCACGTTGCCTGCATGGGTTCGCTGGTCGCGCTCGGCGCGACGTGCTGGGCGCTCTACGGCAAGGTCGACTCCAAGGATTTCCCGGTGACGGGACCGCTGCTCGTGATCGGCGCGTTCTTGAGCGTGAGCGCCGTCGGCATCGCGGCGATCCTGCCGAAGTTCTCGCCGGGGCGCCGGCCGGACGCGCCGCTGCCGATGCGCGTGAGCAGCGTGTACCTGATGCACGTGATGTCGGCGGCGCTGATCGAGACCGCGGGCCTCTACTGGGGTGCTCTCGTGATGATCCTCGGACAGCCTGCCTACCTGGTCGGACCGATGCTCGCGCTCGTCGTGCTCGGCGCGTGGTTCCCCACGCAATCGCGCATCGAGGAGCAGCTCGGCATGACCGAAGTCCAGTACGACGCCGCGCTCGAGCGCGCGAACGAGACGTCACCGTGAGCCGCGCCCGAACGACCGCCCGCGCCGTCGCCGTCGTCTGCCTCGCGACGATTGCCGGCTGCCTCCCGGAGATCCTGGTCGCGTCGCGCACACGCGTCCTCGCCGACGGCACCGTCACGCGCGAGACGACATTCACCAAGACGCGCGCGAGCCCGAACAACGACGAAGAGAAGCTGTGGAACGACCGCCCGATCCTGCAGGACCTCGGCAAGGGGACCGGCGACGGGTTCGCCGTCCTCGAGCGCACCGATGACGTCTTCAAGTTCGCGGGCGCGTTCCAGGACGTCTCGAAGATGCCGTCGGACTTCCGCCGCGACGTTCCCCTGATCGGCGCCACTTCGTCGAACCGCGCATCGCTCGTCCGCGAGGACATCCTGATCGGCACGCGGTTCCTCTGGCGCGAGCAGTACGCCGACGCGATCGAGCCGAAGGAGCAGAAGGACGCGCGCAAGGAGCTGGTGAAGTTCCTGATCGAGTTCGTCAAGTCCGCGGCGAAGCACGAGTTCTCCGACCGCTACGACTCAGCCGCGTTCGACCGCTGGTGCGACGCCGACCTCGCCGCGCTCGTCGACGACTTCATCGGGATCTACTGGGCCGAGCGCAAGACGATCGGCGACGTCGATCCGCACACGGGCAAGAGCGGGTTCGACCGCGGGCTCGACAAGATCGTGCTGCGCCTCGCGAAGTTCGGAGTGAAGCTCGACCGCGAATCGATGCCCGACAGCGATCAGAACGTCGGCGTGATCCGCACCTTCATCACTCGCCTGCTCGCCGCGAAGCTGAAGCCGAAGAGCGGCGGTGCGGCGCCGCGCCCCGAGGACTTCGTCTACCTCTTCCCGCAGGAGCATCCGTGGTCGGGGCTCGAGGTCGCGATGGATCGCGCGTGCGAGCGCGACTTCGGCGGCAAGGCGGAGGCGGAACGCGCGCTGCAGCGGGTGCTGCTCGGAGTGACCGGGACGTTCGGTTCGCCGCCCGCGGAGGCGACGTTCAAGTTCGACTGCACCGTGGAGATGCCGGGCGAGCTCCTGCGCACCAACGGGATCCTCGACTACGGCAACGCGGTGTTCTGGGTGTTCGAAGGCGAGGACCTCTACCCCGACGGATTCCGCGTCGAAGCCGAGTCGGTGTTGTTCGACGCGACGCTGCCCGGACGCATCCGCGAGCTGTTGCCGCAGTTCACCAAGCGCGATGCCGTGCGGATGATCTCCGCGCTCGACGGCGTGAGCGCGGACGATCGCCGGAAGCTACGCGAGACGTTCGACCTCTGCTTGCGCGCCGGGACGCTCGACCCGCCGGGCATCGACGAGGACACCAAGGCGCGCGTCGATCGGCTGCGGAAGACGCTCGAGTGCGTGACGAAGCCGAAGTGAGCCGCGCGACGCGCGACGCGCTCACATCTCGTGCGATTCGCCGCGGCGGAAGAAGCCGAGCACTTCGCTCTCGGTTTTCGCGGTGAGCAACGCTTCGAGCGCGCCGGCGCGCAGGAAGAGATCCGCGGCCTCGCGATAGAACTTGAGGTAGACGCGATCGTCCCACGGTGGCGCGACGAGCACGAGGAACACGTGGGTCGGCCGGCCGTCGGGGGACGCGAAGTCGAGCCCCGGCGTCGAGCGCAGGAACGCGACGATCGGCTCCTTCACGTTCATCGTCCGCACGTGCGGGATCGCGAGGCCGCCGCCCGCGGCGGTCGACGCCTTGCGCTCGCGGTGCACCAGATCGTCGAACAGCCGCTTGCGCGAGCCGATCGGCGCGGTCTCGTCGAGCAACGTCGCGATCTCGTCGAGGACGCGCTCCTTGATCACGCGCGTCGCGCGCGGACCGAGCGCGTCGCGCTCCTCCGCGGAGAGCGGAAGCGTTTTCATCTCGAGCCGAATGCGCTCGTTCCGGAGTGCCCGTGCGATCTGGGACATGCGGCTAGATTACGCGGCGATGTGCGCGCTCATCCTCCTGCATCGGACGATGCCCGGCTTTCCGACCGTTCTCGCGGCGAACCGCGACGAGTTCAAGGATCGTCCGGCGGCGCCCCCGCAGCGGGTCGACGCGCGCGTGCCGTACCTCGCGCCGGTCGATCTGCGCGCGGGCGGCACCTGGATCGGGACGAACGCGGCGGGCCTGACCGTCGCGATCACCAACCGTCGCGCGCTCGGCGTGGAGCCGCCCGATCCGAGCCTTTCGTCGCGCGGCGCGATCGTGCGCGAGGCGCTCGAGTTCGGTGGCGCGGCCGCGGCGGCGCGGCTCGTGTCGCGATCGCTCGAATCGCGGCGGACGAACCCGTTCCACCTCCTGCTCGCCGACGCGCACGATGCGTTCCTCCTGCGCCGCAGCGCGATCGACGCGCGGCCCGAGTCGGTGCGCCTCGCGCCCGGCGCGCACGTCGTGACGAACCTTCACGAGCTCGACGCGATCGAGTTCCCCGGCGTCGCGGCGATCGCCGCCGAAGCGGGCGCGCTCCCGCTCCTCGAAGTCGTCGCGCGTCTCGCGGAGATCCTGAAGCGGACCGAGCCGATCGCGGCGGACGGGTTCGCGCCGTGCAAGGACCTCGGCGACCGCGGCACGCGCTCGTCGACGATCATCGCGCGCGGCGACGGCCACGGGCTGTTCCTGCACGCCGACGGACCGCCGGATCGGACGCCGTACCTCGACTGGTCCGCGGACCTCCGCGCGATCAGCGGCCCGGCGACGCGGCAGCCGCCGGCGTCGTGAACTCCGCGTCGGTGATCCCCGTGTTCCAGCGCGCGTCGGCGACCTTCATCTCCTGGATCATCTTCCCGCCGACCCAACTTCGCAGCGTGCGCGGCACGAGGATGCCGCGCGAGTCGGCGCGGTAGTCGGAGAAGAACGTGTCGACGGCGTCGAAGCGCTCCTGATCGGCCGGGCCGACCGGAACCCACTCGCGCATCGCGAGCGGCAGGAGAGTCTTCGCGTCGATCGACAGCACGAGACGGTGCCCGTCGGGCGAGAACTTGCCGATGCGCACTGCTTGTCCGCCTTCCTTGAGCTGGAAGACCTCGTCGATCTCCGGCGCGCTGCCGCGGCCTTCGCGGAAGTAGCGCGTCGCGTAGAGGTGGCGGAACAAATGGTCGACGCCGTCCTCGCCGGGCGGAAGGTCGGCCTTCGTGACCTTCCCGTTGGTCAGCTCGGTGCACGTCTTCCCGTCGAACACGCGCTTCACGTGCTGCCCGCCGATCGCCTTCTCGAGACTCCATCGGTCGGGAGACTTCCAGCGCACCGAATAACCGGCCTCGATCGGCTTCTCGCCTTCGAAGTGCGTCACGGTCGCGGTGGCGCTGAAGTCCTTCGCCTCGTCTTCCTTCGTTGCATCGAGTCCGAGCTTCGCGCTGACCTTGTCGAGCACGGCTTCCGGATTGAAGTCGCCTTCCCAACCGTTCGGCGGATCGGGGAAGACGTGACAGCCGACGAACGTGGCGGCGAACAGCGCGGCGGCGAGCGTGCGGGACATCGCGATCGGTCTCCGAGCAGGAACGCGGGAGCGTAGCACTTCACGCGCTCTTGATCCCGCCGCCATTGCGAGGTCGGGACGAGCCGCGGAAGATGGCGGAATGCGTGCCCGAACGATCGTCCTCCTCCTTTGCAGTGCATCCCCGCAGTTCGCGTGCGACGACTCTCGGCCGAGCGCGCCGCTCGCGCCGGCCGCCGCCGCGACATCCTCGGCGCCGACGGCGCTCGCGCTCGACGGACGTTTCGACGACTGGCGCGGCGATGCCGCGGGCGCGTCGATCGCGGCGCTCGCGGACGCGGACTTCCTCTGGATCCACGCGAAGCTCGACCGGCCGATCAACCTGCAGGGCGCGGAGTTCACGACGACGCTTTCGCTCGACCTCGACGCACGCGCCGACACCGGCCGCCTCGACGACGGCATCGGCGCCGACCTCGACGTCGCGCTCAGCCCGCCGTCGCCGACCGCGAAGAGCGCGAATCACCTGCTGAACGGCCTCGTGCTGCGCGCGCACGACGACGCCGCCTCGAGCCGCGACGTGAGCCACGCCGCCTGCCAATTCGCGTTCGCGCCGACGTTCGCGGCGACGGAGTTCGAGTTCCGCGTCGCGCGCCGCACGTCGCTCGGTGCGGCGGTGGACGATCGGTTCGCTCACGCGGAGAGAGCGCGCGGCCGCATCACGGTCGCCGACGCGTCCGGTCACGAACTGTTCCGGTCGTCGGTGTTCGACGCGCCGCTGCCGGCATCGCGCGCGCGCTCGCCCGATCCCGCGCCGACGGTCGCGCAGAAAGCGGACGGGGCGGTGCGCGTCCTCTCATGGAACGTGCAGAAGGATTCGCCGGCGAAGAACCCCGCGCCGTTCGCGCGCGTGTTCCGCGCGCTCGATCCGGACATCTACCTCCTGCAGGAGTGGCAGGCATCCAGCGAGACCCTCGCGGCGTGGTTCGCCAAGAACGTCCCGTCGCAGTCGCCGTGGCACGTCGCGTCGTTCGAGGATCTCGGCGTCGCGATCGTGTCGCGCTTCCCGGCCGTCGAGTTGGAAGGCGCGCGCCTCGCGAAGCGCGAAGTCGTCGCCGGGCACCAGACGCCGATGCGCTCGATCACGGCGCTGATCGACTCGCCGATCGGCCCGCTGATCGCGTGCTCGGTGCATCTCAAGTGCTGCGGCGCGATGGGCACGTGGGAAGACGAATGCCGCAAGATCGAAGCGCGCGCGATCAACGACGAGCTGCGCCGCGCGCTCGTCGCGCACGCGGACGCGCGCGTCGTCGCGAGCGGCGACTTCAACCTGGTCGGCACGCGCGATCCGCTCGACCTCCTGCGCGCGGGGCTGGATCGCGACGGCACCGACCTCGACCCGATCGTGACGCCGGTGCTCGGCGATGCGGCGATCTACACGTGGGCGGACGATCAGAGCGAGTTCGCGCCGGGGCGCCTCGACTGGTGCGTGACCTCCGACTCGACGACCGACGCGGCGAACGCGTTCGTGCTCGACACGGCGCGCGTCCCCGCGGCGACTCTCGCGGCGGTCGGCATCGAGCCCGGCGATTCATCGGCGTCGGATCACCGGACGCTGGTGGTCGACCTGCGTCGCAAAGCCGCGGGCGGCGGATCGACGGCCGCCGCCGCGCCGGCGCTCGAATCGATCACCGGACCGGCCCTTCTCGCGCGAGTCCAGGCTGCGAAACGCCCCGTTCTCCTCAACTTCTGGGCGAGCTGGTGCACTCCGTGCGTCGCCGAGCTCCCCGACCTGCTGCGCGTGCGCCGCGAGTTCGCCGAGCGCGGACTCGAGGTGTGGATCGTGTCGTGCGACGCACCTGCGCAACGAGATGCGGCGATCCGGCAGCTCACCAAACTCGGC
This sequence comes from uncultured Phycisphaeraceae bacterium, assembly GCA_964493525.1. Classification (GTDB taxonomy): domain Bacteria; phylum Planctomycetota; class B15-G4; order B15-G4; family JADJEK01; genus CAZBOK01. The sequence continues at coordinate 7,102 of CAZBOK010000034.1, forward strand.
GTCGACTTCCCGACCTGCATAAAGGAGGGGAAGGACGCCGAGTTCATCGACGCGATCGCGTCGGAATGGAACGGCACGCTGCCGCTCACCATCGGCTTCGACGCGCTCGGGAAAAAGTCCGTCGTGCACGAGGGGCAAGCCTCGTATGACGACTTTCGCGGGTTCGCCGAGCGCTTGCTCGCGCCCGCGACCGGGTCATCCGGGAACTGACGATCCGATCTCGAAAACGAAACTGGAGTTCCACCATGAAAGCGACCGTGATCGCACTGTCCGCATTCGTCCTCACGAGCGTCGTCGCGAGCGCCGGCGACGAGACCAAGCCGGCCCCCGCCGCCGCCAAAGCGGTGAAGCTCGACGCCAAAGTCGGCATGAAGCAGCACAAGGGCCCGATCGCGATCGGCGACGCCGCGCCGATGACCGACGTGAAGATGGAAGGCGTCGACGGCAAGTCGATCACCATCGCCGACGTGAAGGGCGAGAAGGGCACGCTCGTGATCTTCTCGTGCAACCACTGCCCGGTCGCGAAGGCGTATGAGTCGCGCATCGTCGAGATCGGCAACGAGTGGAAGAAGAAGGGCTTCGGCGTCGTGGTGATCAACTCGAACGACCCGAGCACGGAGCCGGTGGACGGCCTCGACGAGATGAAGACGCGCGCGAAGGACGGCGGGTACGAGTTCCCCTACGTCGTCGATGCGACGTCCGACGTCGCGCGCGCGTTCGGCGCGAGCAAGACGCCCGAGGTGTTCCTCTTCGACAAGGAGCTGAAGCTCGCCTACTACGGCGCGGTCGACAGCGATCAGCAGGACGCGAAGGGCGCGACGCCCTACCTGAAGAACGCGCTCGCCGCGCTCGCCGACGGCAAGAAGATCGAGACGCCGACGACGAAGGCGCTCGGCTGCGGCATCAAGTTCCGCGCGAAGAAGACGGCGGAGAAAGCGAACGGCTGATCTGCTGCCGCGGCGCGTCAGCGCCGAGTTCACAAGGTCGAGTCCGGGGTTCCGCGCTGTCGCGCGGAACCCCGGTTGCATTGGCGGCCTTTCCCTCGTCGCTGCCGATCCCGGGGCTTCGACCGCAGGCGATCACTCGCGGGAGGATTCTCGTCCCACTCTCCACGCTCCCAGGAAGATGGCGGCCCAGCCGACGAGGAACGCAACGCCGCCGAACGGAGTCACGATCCCGAACGACTTCGTGCCCGTGATCCCGATCGCGTAGAGGCTGCCCGAGAACAGCACGATCCCGAGGACGAACGCGCCTCCGGCCACGGCGACGAACCGCGGCCGGAGGCGCGTCGCGTTCGCGGCGAGTGCGAGGAGCGCGAGGGCGTGGATCAGGTGGTAGCGAGCGCCGGTCTCGAAGGCGGCCAGCTCGTCGAGCGACGCGCGCGACTTGAGCCAGTGCGCGCCGAACGCGCCGATCAACACGCCGAGGAACCCGAACGTCGCGCCGAGGACGATGAAGACACGCTGCATGCCGCGTAAAGTACCGCGCCATGACCGACCTCGTGACGCTCCTCGAACCGATCACCCGCTTCGTCGCCGACCTCGACGCCGCCGATCCGAAGAAGTGCGAGGCCGCGCTCGAGGCGCGCTTCCCGTCGTCGTCGCCCGCGGTGAAGTCGCTGCGCGATGCGGCGTTCGCCGCGCTCGCGGCAGGCACGCTCTGCACGAAGGGCGAGCCGGGGATGAAGTTCTCGCGCGTGCTGAAGCCGCAGGACTCTCCGACCGGCGCATCGATCGACGCGGTGTACATGGAGAACGCGGCGGGCCCGGCGCACACCCATCCGAACGGCGAGTTCTGCCTGTGCCTCGCGGAGGCCGGCGCGCCGACGTTCGAGAACCGCGCCGCGACGTGGATCGTGATGCCGAAAGGCTCGCGCCACGTGCCGACCGTCGCGAACGGGAAGATGCTGATCCTCTACTGGCTCCCCGCCGGCGCGGTGGCGTGGGGCTGAACGCGGAACACGCGCACCGCGAACGTCTGCTTGTCGATGCCGGTGACGACGCGCTCCGCGGCGCACGCGAGGTTGCGCGCGGCGCACTCGTCGGGGAAGCGCTTCGCGGCGGGGCGCATCGTGTCCGCGACGAACGCGACGCCGCCGTCGGCGAGGAGATGCACGATCGCGCCCGCGATCGCGGGCGGCATCCACGGCTCGTAGATCATGTCGCCGGCCGCGACGACGTCGAAGCGCGACGGTGACCCGCTCGCCGCAACGTCGCGCACGTCGAGCGCGAGCACGTCGCCGTCGATGCCGTTCCTCTCGAGATTGCGTCGCGTCAGCGCGCGCGCGTGCGGCATGAAGTCGGCGAACGTCACGCGCGCTCCGAGCCGCGCGGCGACGAGCCCGACGACGCCGGTGCCGCAGCCGAGGTCCAGCACGCGCTTGCCGGCGATCGCGGCGACGGCGGCATCGCGCGCGAGCACTTCCGCGAGCGCCTTGCCCGCGGGCCAGATCTTCCCGAAGTAGGGACTCGCGTCCTTGCCGTGCAGCGCTTCGTCCTCGAGCGCGCGCAGTTTCGCGTCCGCTTCGACGAGCCAGAGGTCGAGCGGCTGGCCGGCGATCAGATGGCGCCGCGTCGTCAGCGTGAACGCGTCGAGTTCGCGCGCGTCGTCATCGATCGCGGGGAGCGCCGGGTTCGACGTCATCGCCCGCGCTCCGTCGTCGGGAGCGGCGCCGCCGCCAGGATCTCCACCAATCGCTCCGCGGCGCCGCGCGGATTCGGCGCGTGCGTGACGGCGCGCGAGACCGCCGCACGGCCGATGCCGCGCCGCACGATCTCGACGACGTTCCGTTCCGTGATGCCGCCGATCGGGAAGATCGGCAGCGCGCCGAGCGCGTCGGCGAGTCCTTCGAGCGCGGCGGGTCCGATCACGACCGGCGCCGCTTTCGTGTCGGTCGCGAACATCGCGCCGATGCCGATCGCGTCCGCTCCCGCATCGCTCGCCGCGATCGCCTGCGCGCGCGAGTGCGTCGACAGCCCGACCAGCACGTCGTCGCCGCAGCGGCGGCGCACTTCGGCGAGCGCGAGGTCGCCCTGCCCGACGTGCACTCCGTCCGCGCCGGCCGCGAGCGCGGCGTCGACGTCGTCGTTCACGATCAGGAGCGCGCGGTCGCCGATCGCGTCGCGGACGCGCAGCGCGAAGTTCGTCACCTCCGAAGTCGCACGGCCCTTCAACCGCACCTGCACCACCGCCGCGCCGCCGTCGACGGCCGCGCGCGCGACTTCGAATGGCGTCGACCCGGCGCCGACGTCGTCGCCGAGGACGAGGTAAAGCCGTGCGCGCGCGAGGCGTTGGAAGTGATCATTCGGGCGACGAAATGTCGTCATGCGTTCGGGGCTCGATCCTCGGTCCCTGGTTCGGTCGACAAATTGTCGCCGCGGGCGCAGGCTTCGTCGATGGACTGCCGATGTAAGTCTTTGCTCAGCCGATCCCCGCGCGACGCTCGTCGATGCCGGGTTTGGCATCCGGTTTGAGGTGCGCGCCGCGCCCCGCGCCGGATCGTGTCCGGCGCGCTGCACTTCACGAGCCGATGAAATCGATCCGAAAGCCTTCGCTCCCCGTCCTCCTCGCGGAAGACGACCGACTGGTTCGCCAGGCGTTGAAGGAGCTGTTGCAGTCCGAAGGCCTTCAGATCTTCGAAGCGGCGAGCGGCCTCGCGGCCCTCGAGCTGATCCAGCACGAGAAGCTCGCCTTTTCGATCATGGACGTGGACATGCCGGGGCTCACCGGGATCGAGGTGCTGCGCATCGTCCGCCGCGAGGTCGGGCCGCTGCCGTGCATCTTCATCACGGGCGACGACTCGCGGCAACGACAGGCGGAGGCGCTCGAAGTCGGCGCGTTCACCCTCCTGTCGAAGCCAATCACGCCGGACCTCTTGCGCTTCTCCGTGAAGCGCTTGATCGAGCATTTCTTCCGCTCGCCCCGCTGAAGGGGGTCGAGCGGATTCGTTCTTCGCAGGCAATCACGGGCCGGCGTCCCGCACGCCGCCGCTCGTTCAATTCAGACAGGAGTGGAGGAAAGTTCGATGGCGACCAAGACCAGCAAGACCAGCACGAAGGTGACGCCGCTCGGGGATCACGTCCTCGTGCGCCCTGCCGAGGCCGAGGAGAAGACGCGCGGCGGGATCATCCTGCCCGACACCGCGCGTGAGAAGCCCGCGCAGGGAACGGTCATCGCCGTCGGCGAAGGCAAGCTGCTCGAGAACGGCAAGCGCGCGACGATCCAGCTCAAGGTGAACGACCGCGTCATCTACAGCAAGTACGCCGGCCACGACATCAGCATCGACGGCGACGACCTCAAGGTGATTCAGGAGTCCGACGTCTACGCGGTGATCGAGGGCTGAGGCGCGACACGCGACCTCACTCGCAGAAACAACGGAGCACACGACACACATGACAGCCAAGAAGATCGTTTATGACCAGGAAGCGCGTGAGTCGATCCGCGCCGGCATCCGGAAGCTCGCGCGCGCGGTGAAGGTGACGCTCGGTCCGCGCGGCAGGAACGTGATCATCCAGAAGTCCTTCGGCTCCCCCACCGTGACCAAGGACGGCGTCACGGTCGCGAAGGAGATCGAGCTCGAGGACAGCTACGAGAACATGGGCGCGCAGATCGTGAAGGAGGTCGCGTCCAAGACCTCCGACGTCGCCGGCGACGGCACCACGACGGCGACCGTGATCGCGGAAGCGATCTTCGAAGAGGGCCTGCGCAACGTGACGGCCGGCGCGAACCCGGTCGACCTGAAGCGCGGCGTCGAGAAGGCGGTCGCCGCGATCGTCGACAACCTCAAGAAGCTGAGCACGCCCGTGAAGGGCCGCACCGAGATCGCGCAGGTCGCGACGATCGCGAGCAACGGCGATCACGAGATCGGCGAGAAGATCGCCGAGGCGATGGAGAAGGTCGGCAAGGACGGCGTGATCACGGTCGAGGAAGGCAAGTCGCTGCAGACCGAGATCGAGTGGGTCGAGGGCATGCAGTTCGACAAGGGCTACCTCTCGCCGCACTTCGTGACCAACGTGGCGGAGATGGAGGCGGTGCTCGACGACCCCTTCATCCTCATCTACGAGAAGAAGCTCTCGAACATCAAGGACCTCATCCCGGTGCTCGAGAAGGTCGCGCAGTCGGGCAAGCCGCTGCTCCTGATCGCGGAAGACATCGAGGGCGAAGCGCTCGCGACGCTCGTGGTGAACAAGCTCCGCGGGATCTTCTCGTGCTGCGCGGTGAAGGCGCCGGGCTTCGGTGATCGCCGCAAGGCGATGCTCGAGGACATCGCGGTCCTCACCGCCGGCAAGCCGATCTTCGAAGACCTCGGCATCAAGCTCGAGAACATCGGGATCGCCGACCTCGGCCGCGCCAAGAAGGTGATCATCGGCAAGGACGAGACGACGATCATCGAAGGCGCCGGCAAGAAGGACGCGATCCAGGGTCGCATCGCGGCGCTCAAGGCCGAGATCGATCGGACGTCGTCCGACTACGACAAGGAGAAGCTGCAGGAGCGCCTCGCGAAGCTCGCGGGCGGCGTCGCCAAGGTGAACGTCGGCGCCGCGACCGAAGCGGAGATGAAGGAGAAGAAGGCGCGCGTCGAGGACGCTCTGCACGCCACGCGTGCGGCGGTCGAGGAAGGCATCCTGCCGGGCGGCGGCGTCGCGCTGATCCGCTCGCAGAAGGTGCTCGACTCGGTGAAGACGAACGGCGACGAGCGCGTCGGCATCGACATCATCCGTCGCGCGGTCGAGCTGCCGTTGAAGACGATCGCGCAGAACGCGGGCGTCGACGGCTCGATCGTGGTCGACAAGGTGAAGACGTCGAAGGAAGCGAACTTCGGCTTCGACGCCGCGACGCTCGAGTACGGCGACATGGTCAAGAAGGGCATCATCGACCCGACCAAGGTCACGCGCTCCGCGCTGCAGAACGCCGCGTCGATCGCGACGCTCCTCCTCACCACGGATGCGCTCGTGTCCGAGATGCCGGAGGAGAAGGAGAAGGCGGGCGCCCCGCAGATGCCGCAGTACTGAGCGGCACGCACGGCCTGAACGCACCGCGGCCCCCGTCGATCTCACGATCGGCGGGGGCCGCGTGCTTTCCGCCCGGATGGATTCAGTTCGAACCGAATCCGCCGACCGGGACCTTCCCGCTCAATCGACCCTTCACGCCGGAGGACTGGAAGCGCAGCTTCACGTCGAGCGTCCCGACGAAGTAGATCCCGAGCGACGACTGCGCGCGGCAGTTCTTGAATCGGCACCGCTTGACGGTCGTCGTCGCGTTGCCGCTCAACGCCGTCTGGTAGGCATCCTTGAAATCCGCGATTCCGGAATCGCCGCGGTTCTTCCACGTCGAGTTCATGACCGCGCTCGGGCCGATGATGAATCCATCGAAGGTGCACGCCCCGACGCCATCGGTGTCCGTGACCCCGAAATCGATCGTGCCTTCGACGCTCGCGAGCGGATGCAGCTTCTGAGCCGGGTGCCCGGTCGCCTTGATCGTGTAACCGACCTGGCCGACTCCGCTGATGTCGAACGAGTTGCCGACGAGCTCATCGCCGCTCGGATCCTGAACGTCCGACAGCGCCACGCCGGACAAATACACTCCGAGCGCCGTCGCCAACGACAGGCCGGTCCTGCGAATCCATGCGTTCAAAGCCGATCTCCTTCGCGGGTTGAGGTCGAGGGCACACCGGGACCAGCCGGCGAATCGGCAAGCGCCGCACTCCGACTTGAGATCGGGAGACCGGGATCCCGCCGCGCTACTCGTCGCGGCCGGTGATCTCGCGGCGCAGCTTCGTAAGCGGCTCGCGCTGCGCGGCGTCGAGCTTTCCGGCGAGCGCGACATCGATCGCGGCGAGCGCTTCGGCGTCGCGGTCGAGCCGGCGCGCGACGTCCGCGAACGAGTACACCCACAGGTAGTCGTGCACGACGTCGGGACTCGTCGCCGGCACCTTCGCCAGCTGATCGAACCCGCGCTGCGCGTCGTAGCCGGCCAGCGTCCGCGCGAAGTAGATCCGCATTCGCACGCCCCACTCGGGGTCGCGACCGCCGCGTTCGAGCGCACGTTGGAACAGTTGGTCTGCTTCCTCGGTCCAGCGCTCGTCCGTCACCAACTTCAGGATCGCGTCGTTGAAGTCGACCATGAAGTGGTTCGCGTCGAGCTTGCGGGCGGATTCGAGGTTCGATCGCGCTTGTGAGAGCTTCTCTCGGGTCAGCTTCGACCAATCGCCGAGGTTCCGCTCCCAGGAGATCGCGAGCATCACGCGAGTCGCCGCGAGGTTGGTCCACGCGACGACCGAGTCGGGCCGCGCTCGCGTCGCGCGCTCGAAGTTCGATTCGGCCGACTCGAAGTTCGCGCGCTGCACGTCGATCTTCCCGAGGTACATGTCGGTCTCGAATCGCTGGCGCCGCGCGCGGTACTCCTGGAAGGCTCTCTCCGCGCCGTCGATGTCGCCGACCCGGTACTTGATCCCGCCGAGCGCGAATCGCGCTTCGATCAGCGTGGGGTCGATCGCGAGCGCGCGCTCGGTCTCCGCAAGCGCCGCGGGCAGCTCGCGTCGCGCTTGATGGACGATGCCGCGGTAGTACATCTCGCGCCCGTCGTCGCTTTCGCCCTCGGGCGGCGCGTCCGGCACCCGCTTGTCGCGCAGCGACTCGGCGATCGACAGGCCAATGCGCGCCGCCGCGGGACGCGCGTCGCGATCGATCAACGTGCGGAAGTCGCGCGCGGCATCGTCCCAACGCTTCTCGCGCATCGCGAGCTCGGCGCGCTCGAAGCGCCACAGGTCGAGGTCCGGCCGCTTCTGGAGCAGCAGATCGAGCGCCGCGGCCGCGTCCGTCGCGTGGTCGGCATCGAGCGCTTTCTCGAACGCCGCGGTCTGATCGCGCACGAACGCGGCGCGGTGGTCCCACCACCACTTCCCGCCGATGCCGACCGCGAGCACGGCGACGCTCCACAGAGCGAGCGCCGAGACGCGGCGGCGGCGCACGCGCCGATAGAGCCGCGTCACCGGACCGGTGCCCGACGCCTCGATCGGATCCCCCGCGAGGAACCGCGTGAGGTCGGCGGCGAGCGCGGCGGCGTTCGGGTACCGGAGCGCCGGATCCTTCTCGAGGCACTTGAGCGTGATCGTCTCGAGGTCCTTCGGCACGTCCTTCTCGTGCGCGCGCGGCGGCGGCGGATCGTCGTCGAGGATCGACTTCATCAAACGCTCGGGGTTCAGCGACTCGAACGGACGGTGGTCGGTGACGCACTCGTAGAGCATTGCGCCGAGCGCGTAGACGTCGGCGGCGGGCGTCAGCGCCGCGCCCTTGAAGCGCTCCGGGCTCATGTAGAACGGCGTGCCGAGCATCATCCCCGACGTCGTGAGCGCGGCGGCGGAGAGATCGCGCGCGAGCCCGAAGTCGCCGAGCAACGCGCGGCCGTCCTTCGCGAGCAGCACGTTCGACGGCTTCACGTCGCGATGCACGATGCCCTGCTCGTGCGCGGCGCCGAGTCCGAGCGCGACGTCGCGCACCACCGTCACCGCGGCGCGCGTGAATCCGGCGCGGAACGACTCGGGCAGATCGTGCGCGCGCCCGTCGTGCCGCGCGCGCAGCACCTTCTCGAGGTCGGTGCCCTCGACGAACTCCATCGCGAGGAAGTGCTCGTCGCGCTCCTGCCCGATCGTGAACACCTGCACGATGTGCGGCGAGTTCAATCGTCCGAGCAGCGCGGCCTCGCGCTGGAAGCGCAGCACTCGCTCCGAGTCGTGCAGCGCCTCGCGTGAAAGCACTTTCAACGCGACGTCGCGATTGAGCGAAAGCTGGCGCGCGCGATAGACGATCCCCATTCCGCCGCGGCCGACCTCGTGCAACAGCTTGAAGTCGCCGAGGAGTCGCGGTCGGTCGCGCTGCGATTGATCGTCCATCGCGGCAGTCCTCACGGCATCCTGACGGTGCGGGCGCGCGGGATCGGGGTATACTCCGCGCCGCGTCGTTCAGGATACCGCCCGCGTTTGTCTGTCGGCCTGCGGGTGATGGTCGAGCCCTCCGATCCCCGATTCGGTAGGAGCAGTGTCGTCATGTCGAGCTTCCCGCGTCATCACGCGTTCGTCGCGGCGTTGGGGAGCGCTGCCCTACTCGTTCTCACGGTCGCGCCATCCGCGCGCGCGCAGTTCGCGCCGCCGGCGCCGGTGAATCTCGGCGTCGGCCTCGGCGGCGCCAACATCACCGGCATCGTGGGCGGCGATCTCAACCACGATCGCCGCTCGGATCTCGTGGCAGTCGACGACGTGCCGAACGGGCTGGTCGGGTTCGGGATCAAGCAGGCGGGCCCGGTGTACTTGGTCGGCACGATCGGACCAACGGGCTCGACGACCGGCGCGACGCTGCCGACGCTCGGCGACTTCAACCTCGATCAAGTGCTCGACCTCGTCTACGCCGGCACGTCGGCCGGCCAGCCCGCGGTGTTCGTCGCGCAGGGCACGATCGTCGGCGGCACGTTCAACTTCATCCTCAACGTCGCCGGTCCGTTCCTCGTCGCGCCCGCCGGCAACACGATCGACGGCGTCTCGATCTCCGATTACACGGGCGACGGCAACCAGGACATCGTCGTCTCGGTGATCGGCCCGAACCGTCGCGTGACGATCATCCCCGGCGTCGGCGGCCTCACGTTCGGCCCGTTGATCACCGTGACGACTTCGATCGGCCCCGAGGACGTCGACATCTGCGTCGACGCGAACAACGACGGCAAGAAGGACTTCACGATCTGCGGGACCGATCAAGCGACCGGCGCCGCGGCCGTCGAGGTGTTCGCCGGCGGCGGCTCCGCGACTCCTTCGCTCCTCGCGCACGTGCCGCTGCCGTCCGGCACCGTCCCGATCGACGTGCATTGGTTCGACTGCGACCAGGACCGCCGCTACGACCTCGCCGTCGCGACCGGAGGCTCGCTGCGCGGCGTGTTCGTGCTGAAGAACGTCGGCTCACCGCTGTTCTTCACGCCGCTCGCGATGCAGTTCTTCCCGACGACGGACAACCCGAATTCGCTGCAGCGGCTCGATTTCGACTTCGACGGCCAGGAAGACCTGACCGTCTTCAGCACCGGCACCACCGGCGGCTCGCTGAAACCGACGTCGTTCCAAGTCTTCAAGGTCGTGAACTGCAACCTGGTCTCGGCCGGATCGATCGCGGCGGGCACGTTCGACACCGCGACGGTCCAGCTCGACGTCGGCAAGCTGCACGCGGTCGACGACGCCGAGTTCGACGGCAAGCTCGACCTCCTCTCCGCGTTCAACGACTCCGCGTCGAACGACCTCGCGCTCGTGTTCCAGAACATCGCGCAACCGTCGCTCACCGTGACGCCGGAGCGGCCGCTGCTCGGCGACACGATCCCCTTCGTCTTCTCGCTCAACGTGCCGGGTTTCGGCGGCCGACCGTTCGTGATCTTCTTCTCGATCAACGGCACGCTGCCGGGCACTCCGGTCAGCCCCTTCGTCACGCTTCCGCTCAACCTGCCGGTGTTGGCGATGATGTTGTCCGGCTCGCTCGGTCCGACCGGAACGCAGACGATCACCACGGGGCCGATCTCGATCCCCGCCGCGCCGGTCGCGTTCAGCCTGCAGCTCGACTGCGCGGCGCTGATCCAAGGACCGACGCCGGGCTCGATCGGCACCGCGACGAACCCCGCGATCATCACGATGCCCTGAACGCGCGCGGCGGCGCGGTCGCTACGCTGCCGTCGCGATGCGTCACCGTCTCTCGACTCACGCGATCCTGGCTTGCACCGTGCTCGCGCTCGGCGCGTGCGCGACGCAGGACACCTCCGCTCCGGCCGAGACGTTCGCGACCGGCCCGAGCTCGATCGACCTCGACTACGCGCTGGCGTTGTCCAACACGGCGCCGCGCAGCGTGCGCGCGTCGCTCGCGTTCGCCGGCACCGAGGACGGGACGACGACGCTGCGCGTCGATCCGAGCTGGGCGAGCGTGCAGCATCCGGGCAAGGAGATCACCGATCTCGCCGTCGCCGACAGCGCAGGCCACGCGCTCGAGACCACGCACCCCGACGACGATTCGTGGATCGTGAAGCACGAGCCCGGCGCGCACCTCGTTGCGACCTGGACGCTCCGGCAGCCACCGTCGCGCGAGCCGCTCGGCGGCAACGACTACCGCACCGTCGCGAACAACGACCTGTTCCAGATGATCGGCAACCTCGGCCTCGTCTACCCGCCGCACCTCGGCGACGGGCCCGACCTCGGGAGCGACCCGCCGCGCGGGATCCGCTTCGAATGGCGCGGGTTCGCGGAGGAAGGGCTCTCGACCGCGTGCTCGTTCGGCGTCGGACCGGGGCCGTTCGTCGTCGAGGAGCCGGTCGCGGCGTTCCGCCAGGCGATCTTCATGGCGGGACGGATCCGCGTCGTCGATCGCGACGTCCCCGGCGGCAAGCTCGCCGTCGCGATCGCCGGCGACGACTGGGGCTTCGTCGACGGCGAGTTCGCCGACCTCGTCGCGCGCATCGTGTCGGTCGAGCGCGAGTTCTTCGGCGACTTCACCGATCGCTTCTTCCTCGTCACGCTCGCGCCGCAGGGTCCGCGCCGTACCGACCGCTCGTTCTCGCTCGGCGGCACCGGGCTCACCGACTCGTTCGCGCTGTTCGTGAACCCGGGGATGTCGATCGCGGAAGGCACCGTGGATCGGAACCAGGTGCTGCACCTGCTCGCCCACGAGTACTTCCACACGTGGAACGGCCGGAAGATCCCGCTCGGTCAACCGGAGGAGCTCGGCTACTGGTTCTCGGAGGGATTCACCGAGTTCTATGCGCGGCGGCTGCTGTTCCGCGCCGGGCTGCTGACGCTCGACGAGTACGTGAACGACCTGAACGACAACTTGCGCCGGCTCGCCGAGAGCCCGGCGCGCAACAGCCCGAACGAGCGCGTCCGCGCCGAATTCTGGAAGGACCACGACGTCGGCGACCTGCCGTACCTCCGCGGCGGCGTCGTCGCGCTCGCGCTCGATCACGAGCTGCGCGTGCACTCGAACGGGGAGCGCGGGCTCGACGAGTTCATGAAGACGCTGTTCGCGTCGTCGATGATGGCGCACGAGCAGGTGACGTGCGAGTCGATGCTCGCGCGCATCGAGGAGGAGACGGACGCCGATTTCGCTGCGCTGGTTCGCAACGCGATCGTCGACGGCGCGGACCTCCCGCTGCGCGACGACGTGGCCGCGCCGACGCTGCGCCTGGTGCCGAAGGAAGTGCGGCCGCTCGCGCCCGGGTTCGACGTCACGGCGACGCTCCAGAAGAAGGAGGTGTGCGGCGTGATCGAGGGCTCGATCGCGTGGAACTCCGGGCTGCGCGACGGCCAGCCGCTGCGCGCGCTCGACTTCGATCGTCGCGACGCGAATCGCCCGCTGCGGATCACGGTCGTCGACGGCGGCGCGGATCGGTCGATCGAGTTCGACCCGCGCGGCCCGCCCACCACGATGCCGGCGTTCGAGATCGGCGAGCGCGACGAGACGCGGGCCCGGACGATCCTGTGAGGTCGCAGTCGGAGTCGAACGCGTGAAGGTCTCGCAGCGCGCGAGAGAGCTGCTCGTTCCCGCCGCGGTGACGATCGTGCTCGCAGTCGTGACGTGGTTCGCGCGCGCCGTCCTCGTGAACGACGATCGACTCGAAGACCGCCGCTGGGTCGCGGCGCGCGGCGATCACTTCGTCGCCGAGTTGAAGGACGCGATCGCCGGCGCCGCGCGACGCCTCGACCGCGAGACGTCGCTGTGGATCTCGAGCTCGGTGTCGGACGAGAAGACGTTCCGCAAC